>JAEFAK010000148.1 GCA_016287555.1 Oscillospiraceae bacterium | reverse complement strand
TCTCCGGGGCGCGCCTCGCCCCTCTCCGGGTCGACGACGATGACATTAACGAGCTTGAAAGCGTTTTCCATATTTCCTCCGACATTTGGCATAGTCAAAAGGCGCGCCTCAGCGCACAATAAAGGCGCAAAACAAGCGAAGGAGGCACTGCCGATGGAATTTCTCAAGGGCATGGGCATAGGGCTCGGAGTCGGCGTAGCGATAGGGATCATGCTCCCGGTGTGGAGAAAAAAGGTCGCCGCGAGAGCGAAGAAGCTCATCGATCAGGTGCTCGGCTGAGGCCGCAGACCCGCCGCGGGAAGCTCGCTCCCCGCGGCGCTTTTTATGCGCCGAACCGCCCGCAGACCGGCGCGGCGCGGGGAAAAAGCCCGTCCGCAAGCCTGCCCTTTAAGGTATTTTATCATAAAAACCGCGTTTGGAAAATAAAATCTTCGCGTCTATTGTCAAGCCGCCGCTTTCGTGTCATAATTGAAAAAAACGCGCGGAGGAACTTATGGATATTAAGGCTTACATGGACCGCATCGGCCTCGATCCGGCGGGTCTGGAGGGGAAGGAGCTGCTCTTTGCCATGCACAGGGCGCATGCGACGCACATCCCCTTTGAAAACCTCGATCCCTTCTTCGGCAGGGCGGTCTCGCTCGAGCCGGAGGACCTCTTCGACAAGCTCGTGACGCGCCGCCGCGGCGGCTACTGCTTCGAGATGAACGGCTTTTTCTGCCTCGCCGCGCGCCAGCTCGGCTTCGACATCGAGGGCAGGATAGCCCGCATATACCGCGGGACGGCCTTCGGAGCGCAGCTTCACAGGATAAACCTCGCGCGCGTCGGCGGCGAGACGTATATATGCGACGTCGGCTTCGGCGGTGACAACTTCGTCGAGCCGCTGCTGCTGGAATTCGGGCTGGAGCAGCCGCGCGGGCTGGAGACCTACCGCGTCATGCCCGGCGTCGGCGTGGACAAGTCCATCCAGATACTCCGCGGGGACAAATTCACCGACATGATAGGCTTCATGGACGCGCCCTCGCCCGACGAGGACTTCGAGGTCGGCAACTTCTACACCTCCCAGCATCCCTCCTCCGGCTTCAAAAAATGCATCATGATGGCCATTGCGACCGAGGACGGCCGCATCAGCCTCTTCAACGACAAGCTGACCATACGCCGCGCCGGGGCCGAGCCGGAGCAGATCCAGCTCCCGCCCGTGCTCGACGGGTCGCTCAAAAAGTACTTCGGCCTCGAGGTCAAGGGCGTCAACGCGCCCAGACAGGTGAAATAATGCTCTCATTTTCGTTCGCCGCGCGGTGCGACAAGGGTCTCGTGCGCGCGGAAAATCAGGATAATTTCTGCCTCGACGGCGTGTCCGTCCCCGCGGAGCTCATGCAGGGGCCGACGCGGGTCGCGGGCGGGCCCTCGCGCTCGGGCTATCTCGCCGTATTCGACGGGATGGGCGGCGAAGCGCGCGGGGATTTCGCCGCGCTGACCTCGGCCGGACTCGCGGCCGCCATGCGCCCCGAGCTCTCCCGCTGCCTCACGGGCGACGAGATCAAGGCGCGCGTGCTCGCCTTCACGGAGCAGGCCAACGCCGCCGTGGCGAAGCGCTCGCGCGAGGAGGGGCGCCGCATCGGAACGACGATGGCGATGCTCGTCTTCCGGCAGGACGCCGTCCACGTCTTCAGCGTCGGCGATTCGCCGATATTCCGTCTTTCCGGCGGGAAGCTCGAAAAGCTCACGCAGGACGATACCTTCGCCCAGCTCCTCGTAAGGCGCGGCGAGCTGACGCCCGCGCAGGCCGCGCGCGACCCGCGCCGCAACTCGCTGACGCAGCACATAGGCATGATAGACGTAACGCTCCGGCTTCACTGCTCGTGCGGTCTCCCCGTCTGCGCGGGCGACCGCTTCCTCCTCTGCAGCGACGGGCTGACCGACATGGTCCCGATGCGCGCGTTATCCTCGCTCCTCGCCTCGGCTGGCTCCGCGCAGGAGGCCGCCGACTCCCTCGTGCTCGCGGCGCTGGAGGCCGGCGGGCGCGACAACGTCACGGCGCTGACGCTTTTCGTCGGCGAATAATATCCGAAAATGCCCTTTTCATGACGGAAATTACATCATCCGACCCGTTTTTTGTATCAAATGCATAGAGACTTTTTGACAAACCTGTGATAGAATTACCATGTCTGAAATTTTTGCGCCCAAGGGCGCGGGAGGTTATATTATGAACGCCAAAGAAATCCTACTCGAGACCCTCAAAAGAGACGGCAAGCCCGAGCGCCTGCTCAAGCAGTTTGAAGGCACCTCCTTCCTGCCCGGCGACCCCGTAAACAACTTCGTCCGCGGCCAGCGCTGGCCCGGAATGCCCCCGAAGAAGGACCTCTGGGGCACGACGATCCTCTGGCCCGAGGATTCCATCGGCGCCATGCCGCACGTCACCCCCGAGACGCAGGTCATCCGCGACGTCACCTGCTGGCGCGACTTCACGAAGGTCCCCGACCTGATCGCCAACTGCTCCGACAACGCCCTCTGGGATCCGTACCTCGAGGCCGCTTCCAAGGTCGACCGCAGCGAGAATCTGCTCATGATGTTCGCCCCGACGGGCCTTTTCGAGCGCCTGCACTTCCTCATGGGCTTTGAGGACACCTTCGTCAACCTCATGATCGAGCCCGAGGCCATGGAGGACCTCTGCGCCGCCATCGGCGAGTACCGCTACAACGGCTTCAAGCTCATGGTCGACAACGTCCATCCCGACGCCATCCTCTCCCACGACGACTGGGGCAGCAAGCAGTCCCTGTTCATGCAGCCGGACGTCTGGCGCGAGTTCATCAAGGCCAACTACGTCAAGGGCTATAACTACCTGCACGACAACGGCGTCATCATCCTCCACCACTCCGACAGCTTCTGCGAGCCCATCGTCGAGGATATGATAGACCTCCACATCGACATCTGGCAGGGCGTCCTCCCGCAGAACGACATTCCCAAGCTCCAGAAGCAGATCGACGGCCGCATGGTCCTCATGGGCGGCATCGACGCCGCCATCGTCGACCGCGCCGACTCCACCGAGGAGGAGATCAGGACCGAGATGCGCCGCCTGCTCAACGCCTACGCCCCCGGCGGCCACTTCATCCCCTGCATCACCTACGGCGGCCCCGGCACCATCTTCCCGCAGGCCGACAAGCTCATCAACGAGGAGATCGACCTCTACAACGAGGAGCACTTCGGCACGAAGTAAGCAGCATCTACATAAAAAGACAGCCCCGCCTGACCTCAGGCGGGGCTTTTGTTTTTCCGTTCCCCTATCTGTGGGCGCCTCCAAAAGCCGATCCACAAACCGGCGAAGCGTCTGCGGGAAGGGTTTGGACGGAAAATGAGCGTCGCACCGCTGATACGGGGGACAAGGGACGAAAGATTCGGGCCGATGTGGGCATCCGCACCGAGCACCGCCGGAGTGGGCAGGCAAATATAAAATGTAGGGGAGGGGCTTGCCCCTCCCGCCATCTCTGCGGAGGATCTCGGGAGGGGCAAGCCCCTCCCCTACGTGCTCAAAACGGCCCTTCCTCAGCGGCTTCGCCGCGCTCTTTTTCTTCTATTAAATAAAGTGTTGACAACCACGCCCTGCCCTGCTATAATGTGAAAAGTCTATTATGTTCAGCGCTGTAAATGAATACAGTGATGAAGCGAATTTCTTTCGGAGGTCTACCCAAAATGCCTATCACCGCTTTTCTCGAGGACAATGCCGCCAAATTCGGCGGCGAGATCTGCCTTACGGAGATCACCCCCGAGAACGAGGGCGCCAAGTGCGTACGCTGGTCCGAGTTCTCGACGGGTGAAGAGATGTCGGGCCGCGCCTACCGACGCGAGATGACATGGCACATTTTCGACTATAAGGCCAATCAGTTCGCAAACTTTCTGCTCTCCGAGGGCGTTGCCCGCGGGGACAAGGTCGCGATACTGATGATGAACTCCCTCGAGTGGCTCCCCGTTTATTTCGGCGTGCTCAAGACGGGCGCGCTCGCCGTCCCCCTGAACTACCGCTACACCGCCGAGGAGATAAAATACTGCCTCGACCTCTCCGACTCGTCCATCCTCGTCTTCGGCCCGGAATTCATCGACCGCGTTGCCGAGATAAAGGACGATCTGCCGAAGATAAAGCGCAAGCTCTTCGTCGGCGAGCCGACCCCGGACTTCGCCGAGGACGTATATGCCAAGGCCTCCGTATGCTCCGGCGAGAAGCCGGATATCGCGATAACGGACGACGATTTCGCCGCGATCTACTTCTCCTCCGGGACGACGGGCTTCCCCAAGGCGATACTGCACAAGCACCGCAGCCTCATGCACGCGGCCATATGCGAGCAGGCGCACCACGGGCAGAAGCGGGGCGACTGCTTCCTCTGCATGCCGCCGCTCTACCACACGGGCGCGAAGATGCACTGGTTCGGCTCGCTGGTCTCGGCCTCCCCGGCCGTGCTGCTGCGCGGCATCTCCCCGAAGTGGATACTCAAGACGGCGTCCGACGAGCGCTGCACGATAGTCTGGCTGCTCGTGCCCTGGGCGCAGGACATCCTCGACGCGATAGAGAGCGGCGAGGTAAAGCTCTCCGACTACGATCTCTCCCCCTGGCGGCTGATGCACATCGGCGCGCAGCCCGTCCCGCCCAGCCTCGTCAAGCGCTGGAAGAAATACTTCCCGAACCATGATTACGACACGAACTATGGCCTCTCCGAGTCCATCGGCCCCGGCTGCGTGCATCTCGGCATCGAGAACATTGAGAAAGTCGGCGCGATAGGCGTCCCCGGCTTCGGCTGGGAGGCGCGCATCGTCAAAGACGGCGAGGACGTCCACGAGGCGAACGTCGTCGGCGAGCTTGCGGTCAAGGGCCCCGGCGTCATGACCTGCTACTACCATGACGAGAAGGCGACCGCCGAATCCCTCGTCGTGAAGAA
>JAEFAK010000005.1 GCA_016287555.1 Oscillospiraceae bacterium | reverse complement strand
TTCCCGACATGGAACGCGCCGCTCCACCGCGAAACGGCGCAGCACGGCGCGCTCGTCAGCGAGTACCCGCCGGGGACGCCGTCGACCCGCGGCAGCTTCCCCGCGAGAAACAGGATAATCGCTGGCCTTTCCCGCGGCGTTCTCGTCATCGAAGCGCCGATGAAGAGCGGCTCTCTCATAACCGCGGCCCGCGCCCTCGAGGAGGGAAGAGACGTTTTCGCCGTGCCCGGGCGCATAGACGATCCGAACTTCCGCGGCTCGAACGCGCTGCTGCGGGACGGGGCCGTCATAGCCCTTGAGCCGGAGGACGTCATAGGTTCTGTAAACGCCTCGCTGCCCGCCGAGCTGGCTCTCACTTCGCGCTCGGAGCCTCATGCGGAGGCCGGCGTCAGCTCCCCGGAGCGACAAAAAGCCTCAAAAAAAGAGGTTGACAAGCCAGAAGGCTTAGAATATATTGACTTAAAAGAAAAACTGGGAGTATTTTCAGACAGCGAAAGCCGCGTCCTCGCGGCGCTCAACGGCGGCCGAAAGTCGGCCGCGGAGCTCGCCGCCGAGCTGGAAATGCAGATGCAGGATGTGCTCGCGGCTCTGACGATGCTCGAGATAGGCGGTTACGTGCTCTCGGGCGACGACAACAGATACGGGCCGACCTCGCGGGGGATGCTCTGACGCGGGACGTCCATTTTTACCACCTTCAAGTGAGGAAAGATATATGGCAAAGAAAAGCCTTGTAATAGTCGAATCGCCCGCCAAGGCGAAGACGATCGAGAAGTATCTCGGCGACCATTACGTCGTGACGAGCTCGATGGGCCATCTGCGCGACCTGCCCAAGAGCACGCTCGGGGTGGATATCGAGCATGACTTCGAACCGGAGTACAAGCCCATCCCCGGCCGCGAGGAGACGATAGCCTCCCTTAAAAAGCGCGCCGCCGAGAGCGACAAAGTATATCTCGCGACCGACCCGGACCGCGAAGGAGAGGCTATATCGTGGCATCTGAAGGAGCTTCTTTCCCTCAGCGACAAGAAGGCCTGCCGCGTCACGTTCAACGAGATAACCAAGAAGGTAGTCAACGACTCCATCGCCGCGCCGCGGCAGATAGACATGAACCTGGTCGACGCGCAGCAGGCCCGCCGCGTGCTCGACAGGATAGTCGGCTATAAGCTCAGCCCGCTCCTCTGGCGGACGATACGCCGCGGTCTCTCCGCGGGCCGTGTCCAGTCCGTCGCGACCCGTATGGTCGTCGACAGGGAAAATGAGATCCGCTCTTTCGTCCCGGAGGAATACTGGCCGTTCGACGCCGAGCTCGAGTGCATGGACAAAAAAGGCCGCTTCACAGCGCGCCTGACCGGCAATGCAAAGGGAAAACTCGAACTGCACAGCGCCGAGGAGGTCGAAAAGGTCAAGGCGGCCGTCTCCGCCGCGCCGTTTATCATCACGGGCGTCAAGCGCGCCGACAAGCAGCGCGGACCCTACGGCCCGTTCATAACCTCAACGCTCCAGCAGGATGCCTCGCGCAAACTGAATATGGCCCCGAAGAGGACGATGTCCGTCGCCCAGAAGCTCTATGAGGGCATAGAGCTCGGCGAGCTCGGCTCCGTCGGACTTATTACCTATATGAGAACGGACTCCCTGCGCGTATCCAAGGAGGCGCAGGATGCCGCGAAGCAGTACATCGTCGCCAAATACGGCCCCGAGTACTATCCCAAGTCCCCGCGCGTTTTCAAGGCCAGAGCCGGCGCGCAGGACGCGCACGAGGCTATCCGTCCCAGCGATATCGGTCTCGTCCCCGAAAGCATCAAGCAGTATCTTACCAACGAGCAGTACAGGCTCTACAGGCTCATCTGGAGCCGCTTTATGGCCAGCCAGATGGCCAACTGCGTCAACGACACCGTGACCATCGACGTCACGAGCGCGGGCTACGTCTTCAAGGCGACGCATTCCAGCGTCAAATTCCCCGGCTTTACCGTCCTCTATGACGACGCGAAGGACGACGAGGTCAAGGGCAAGACCCTTCCCAAGCTCGCCGAGGGCGAGGAGGTCAGGCTCCTTGAGATAAAGACCGAGCAGAAGTTCACCCAGCCGCCCTCCCGCTATACGGAGGACACCCTCATCCGCGCCATGGAGGAGAAGGGGATAGGCCGCCCGAGCACCTACGCCCCGACGATGTCGACTATCCTTGAGCGCGAGTATGTCGCCAAGGAGGGCAAGACCCTGCGCCCGACCGCCCTCGGCGAGGCCGTCAACGGCCTTCTGCTCGATAAGTTCCCCGACATAGTCGACCTGAAGTTCACCGCCCGCATGGAGCAGTCGCTCGACGAGGTCGGCGACGGCGAGAAGCAGTGGAAGCAGGTCATCAGAGACTTCTATAAGGGCTTCGACGAGTCCCTCGGCGAGGCCGAGACGACGCTCAAGGGCACGCGCATCAAGGTCCCCGCCGAAGAGACCGACGAGATATGCGACGAGTGCGGCCGCAAAATGGTCATCAAGACCGGCCGCTTCGGCAAGTTTCTGGCCTGCCCGGGCTTCCCTGAGTGCAAGTTCACCAAGCCCCTCGTTGTCGAGATGCCGGGCAAGTGCCCGAAGTGCGGCGCGCGCATGCTCAAGCGCCAGTCCAAAAACGGCAATCCCTACTATGCCTGCGAGATGCTCAATCACGGGTGCGACTTCCTCACGTGGGACGTGCCCGTCGCCAACGTGTGCCCGGAATGCGGCCTGACGATGTTCAAGCGCTCCGGCCGCGGCTATACCAAGCCCTTCTGCATCAATCCCGAGTGCAAGGCCTTTGTGCCCGAGGATAAGCGCGGCTACAAGCGCAAGACGGCCGAGGCTTCTGCCGAGGCCGCGAAAAAGCCCGCCGCGAAAAAGAAAAATGGCTGACGTCACCGTAGTCGGCGCCGGCCTTGCCGGAAGCGAGGCCGCGTGGCAGCTGGCCAGACGCGGCGTGAGCGTGAAGCTTCTTGAGATGAAGCCGGGCAAGAAGACCCCGGCCCACGTCTCGGACGGCTTTGCCGAGCTCGTCTGCTCCAATTCGCTGCGCAGCAACGACCTTACGAACGCCGTCGGTCTCCTCAAGGAGGAGATGCGCCGGTTCGACAGTCTCATAATCTCCTGCGCCGACGCTACCCGCGTCGAGGCCGGAGGCGCGCTCGCGGTCGACCGCGTCGGCTTTTCAAGGCTCGTGACAGAGCGCCTGCTTGCCCTGCCGAACGTCGAGTACGTCAGCGGGGAAGTGACCGAGATCCCCGAGGGCGAGACGGTCATCGCGTCCGGTCCGCTGACCTCCGACGCTCTCGGAGACGCGATAGCGGCCCTCTTTCCCGATACGGCCCGCCTCAATTTCTATGACGCCGCCGCGCCCATCGTCACGCTTGAGAGCGTTGACATGGAAAGCGCCTTTTTCGCCTCCCGCTACGACAGAGGCAACGCGGATTATGTAAACTGCCCGATGGAAAAGGACGAGTATCTCCGCTTCGTAGCCGAGCTGCGCGAGGCAAAGCAGGCCGAGGTGCACGGCTTTGACGACGGAGCCGTCTTCGAGGGGTGCATGCCCGTCGAGGTGATGGCGCGCCGCGGCGAGGATACGCTCCGCTACGGGCCGCTCAAACCCATAGGGCTGCGTGATCCGAGGACGGGGCGGGAATGCTACGCCGTCGTCCAGCTCCGGCAGGACAACGCCGAGGGCACCCTCTATAACATAGTCGGCTTCCAGACGCACCTGACCTTCGGCGAGCAGAAGCGGGTCTTCTCGATGATACCCGCCCTGAAAAATGCCGAGTACGTCCGCTACGGCGTAATGCACCGCAATACATATCTGGATTCCCCGCGCCTGCTTGACGGGCAGTACAGGCTCAAAGCGATGCCGCGCCTCTCCTTCGCCGGGCAGATGACCGGCGTCGAGGGCTACGTCGAGTCCGCCGCCTCCGGCATGCTCGTCGGCATACAGACCGCGCGCCGCCTTTCCGGGCGCGAACCTCTTGATTTTACCTCCATGACCGCGACCGGGGCGCTCGCCGCCTATGTTTCGGGAGGGAGCGTGGGCAATTTCCAGCCCATGAATATAAACTTCGGCATCATCTCGCCGCTTGACCGCAGGGTAAAGGGCAAGCGCAACAAGAACATGGAACTGTCCCGCCGCGCGCTTGAGATCATCGACTCGCTCGCCGCACGGGACAGGGAAGGGAGATAGAATGAAGATCGTCGTAGACGCCATGGGCGGAGACAACGCGCCCATGGAGATAGTCAAGGGCGCCGTCAGAGCCGTTGAGGAGCTCGATACCGACGTGATCCTCGTCGGCGTCGGAGAGGAGATACTTCGCTGCATCCAGTCGCTCGGCATGAGCAACCTGCCCAAGGGCATAGAGATAGCACATACGAGCCAGGTCATATCCATGGAGGACGAGCCCACATCGATCCTGCGCGAAAAGCGCGAATCCTCGATGGCCGTCGGGCTTGACCTCATAAAGGACGGGACGGGGGACGCCCTTGTTTCCGCCGGCAGCACCGGGGCCCTGCTCTCCGGCGCGACTCTCATCCTCAAGCGCATCCGCGGCATCAGGCGCGCCGCGCTCGCGCCCGTTCTCCCGACGGAGGACGGCGGCGGCTGCATCGTCATCGACTGCGGCGCCAACGTCGAAAACACAGTCGAGTATCTGACGCAGTTCGCATTCATGGGCGCCGCCTATGCCAAAAGCGTTTTCGGCCGCGACAACGCGCGCGTGGCCCTGCTCAATATCGGAACGGAGTCGACAAAGGGAGATCCGCTGCATAAGGAAGCCTACGCCGCCCTGACCGAGCTCGACGAGAAAAAGGCGATAAATTTCGTCGGCAATATCGAGGCAAGGGACGTGCTGTTCGGCGCGGCGGACGTCATCGTGACCGACGGCTGGAGCGGCAACGTCATGCTCAAGGGCATCGAGGGCGCGGGCGTATTCATGACCAACGCGCTCAAGGCGACCTTCAGGAAAAACCTCAGGACAAAGCTCGCCGCCGCCATAATGAAAAAGGACCTCTACGCCATGCGTTCAAAGCTAGATTACTCCGAGATAGGCGGGAGCATACTGCTCGGCGTGGCCAAGCCCGTCGTGAAGGCCCACGGCGCATCGAACGCCAACGCGATCAAAAACGCCATAGGTCAGGCCGCAAAAGCCGTCAGAGGTGGCCTTGTCAGCGAGATAACGTCCTATCTGGGCGACCTTAAGTGATAAAACCGGTTGACAACCGGATATTATATGCATACGATATACGCAGAAATCTATTCACGAGGTGACATTAAATGATTTTCGAAAAGCTTCAGAAGATGCTCGCCGAGCAATTCCTGGTCGATGAGGACAGCATCACGATGGATACGGCCTTCGTGGACGACCTCAACGCCGACTCGCTCGATCTGGTCGAGCTGTCCATGGCGGTCGAGGAGGAATTCGGGCTTCCTGAGATAGAAGAAGAGGAGATCGCCAATCTTGTGACGGTCGGCGACGTTGTGAGGTACATTTCCTCCATCATAGAGTAAGTCAGCCAAAGGAGCCCGCCGCTCTCAGCGCAGGGCTCCGCTTTTTTAGCGGGTGAAATATGGACGTAAAAGAGCTTCAAAACCGAATAGGATACGTTTTCCGCAACGAAGAGCTGATGGAAAACGCGCTCACGCACAGCTCCTATGCAAATGAGCGCGGGAAGAGCCGCGTCTTTTCCAATGAGCGGCTGGAGTTCCTCGGAGATTCCGTCCTCGGCTTCGTGACGGCGGAGTATCTCTTTGAAAAATACCCCTCCCGCCCGGAGGGCGAGATGACGCGCATCCGCGCCGAGCTCGTCTGCGAGCATAGCCTCGCCGCGACTGCGGAGGAGTTGGAGCTCGGAGCCGTCCTCCTGCTCGGAAAGGGCGAGGAGCAAAACGGCGGGCGCAGGCGCAGATCCATCCTCGCGGACGCGGTGGAGGCCCTTCTTGCCGCGATATACCTTGACGGAGGCATGGAGCCCGCCCGGGCCTTCGTGCTGGACCATATCCTTGCCGAGAAGCCGACCGAGCTGACGGATTACAAGACCGCCCTGCAGGAGCGCGTTCAGGCTGCAGGCGGCGTCTCTCCGCAGTATCGGATCATAGACGAATACGGCCCCGACCACGCCAAGACCTTCGTTGCCCGGGTCGAGATAGACGGCGAGCCCGCCGGCGAGGGCTCCGGAAGGACAAAGAAAGAGGCTGAGCAGTCGGCGGCCAGAGCCGCTTTGGAGAGTATGGACAAATGACGCCGAAAAGACGCATTATCCCCGTTTTCGTGCCCCATGTGGGCTGCCCCAACAACTGCGTGTTCTGCGACCAGAAGAAGATCTCGGGCGCTCTGTCGCCCGCTTCTCCGGAGGACGTGTCGCGCGCTATAGAGAATGCCGCGGCGGTCATCCCGGAAGGGGAGACCGCCGAGCTTGCTTTTTACGGCGGAAGCTTCACGGCCATTCCCCCCGCCGAGCAGGAGGCCCTGCTTGCCGCCGCGAGGCGGTATGACCTTGTCGGCCCGATCCGCGTCTCGACCCGCCCCGACAGGATAAACGGGGAAGCGCTCGCGCTGCTGAAGGCCTACGGCGTCGAGACGGTCGAGCTTGGCGCCCAGTCCATGGACGACGAGGTCCTGCGCCTCTCCGGGCGCGGACACAAGGCTCTCGATACGCAGCGCGCCGCGGAGCTCGTCAAGGCTTCGGGCTTCGGCCTTATCCTGCAGATGATGACCGGGCTTCCCGGCGACACGGCGGAAAAGACCCTGGCGACCGCGCGGAAGATAGCATCACTCGGCCCCGACGGAGTGAGGATCTATCCGACCGTCATAATCCGGGATACGCCGCTGGAGGAAATGTGGCGCGCGGGAGCATATAAAGAACACACGGTCGCCGAGGCCGTGGAGTGGTGCGTTCCCGTTGTGCAGACCTTCTGGGAGGCGGGGATAACGATAATCCGACTCGGACTGAACCCGACGGACGACCTCTCCGGAGGCACGGCCGTTGCCGGGGCGTACCATCCAGCCCTGGGGACGCTCGTATATTCGCGCCTTTACTATGAGCGCGCGAGAGAGCTCCTTGCGGGAGCGGGAAAGCTCGAAAGAGCGACGCTCGGAGTCGAGCAGAGAGCCGTATCCAATATGGCCGGACTGCGGCGGGAGAACGTTCTCACCCTCGAGCGGGAGTTCGAGCCCGTAAAAATAAAGATAATTCCCGCAAAAGTGGGCATGGGAAATGTAAAACCGATTGATTTTTTGCAGAAACAGTGATACAATATATTGGTTAATTTTTGAGCAAAATCAGGATAATTCATCAATATACGGAGTTTGCGAATGTATCTGAAGGCTTTGGAGATCCAGGGCTTCAAATCGTTCCCGGAAAAGGTCACGCTGACCTTTGAGAAGGACCTGACCGCAATAGTCGGGCCGAACGGGAGCGGAAAGTCCAATATATCCGACGCGATAAGCTGGGTCATGGGCGAGCAGCGGAGCAAGGCCCTCCGCGGCAGCAAGATGGAGGACGTCATCTTCGGCGGCAGCGAGGAGCGCTCTCAGCTCAGCTTTGCACAGGTGTCGCTCATCCTCGACAACAGCGAGGGAATGTTCGACGTTGACGCGCCGGAGCTCATGATAACCCGCCGCTACTACAGGAGCGGCGAGTCGGAGTACTACATCAACAAGAAATCCGTCCGCCTCAAGGACGTGTATTCCATCCTTATGGACACGGGCCTCGGCCGCGACGGCTATTCCGTCATCGGTCAGGGCAGGATAGACGAGATAATCTCCGCCAAGAGCGAGGACAGACGCGAGGTATTCGAGGAGGCGGCGGGCATCTCGCGCTACCGCTACTCCAAGGAGGAGGCCGAGCGCAAGCTCGCGAGGACGGACGAGGCTCTCCTGCGCGTAGGGGACAAGATATCCGAGCTGGAGCTCTCCGTCGAGCCCCTGCGCGAGCAGGCCGAGACAGCGAAGAAGTACCTCATCCTCCGCGACGAGCTGCGCGGCCTGGAGATATCCGTCTGGGTCGAGAACCTCGAAAGGCTTTCGGTCAAGACCGTCGAACTCGAGCGCGAATTCGACGAGGCCTCCCGCCGGCGCGACAGCGGCAGGGACGAGCTTGAAGCGCTTTATGCCGACTCCGCGGAGCTTTCGGAGAAGATACGCGCCAAGGATACCGAGGCAGAGAGCCTCCGCAGCGAGATAACGGCCATGGAGGCGCTCGCCGCCGAGTATGAGAGCGGCGCCGCCGTCATCGAGGCCGGGATAAAGTCAGCCGGAGAGGAGATCGCCCGCACCGAGGCCGATCTTTCCGACCGGGGCGACAGGAACGAAGAGATGAACGCCCGAATCCGCGCCAGGACCGAGCGCGTGGGCGAGATAGACGCCGCACTCGGGGAGATAGCCCTCGAGCTTGATGCGGTGATAAAGGAAAACGAATCCGCCGCGGCCGCCGGCAGCGAGCGCGACCGCGAGATCAACGACCTTGTCGCCGAGGTCGCGGCGCTTTCCTCCGAGGCCAGAGCGGCGAGGGCGAGATCCGAGGCCGCGGCCGCCTCTGTATCCGAGCTCGGGCCCGCGCTCGAGTCCTCCGAGGCGGACGCCGCAGCGGCGAAGGAGCGGGTAGGGCAGGAACGCGCCTCTCTCGAAGAATGCGAAAAGAGCATAGCCGACGCCGATTCCCGAAGGACAGAGTGCGAAAACGTCGTCTCCGGCAACAGGCTCAGGCAGACCTCCCGCGAGAAGAAGGCCGCCGAGCTTCGCGACAAGCTCTCTGAGCTGCGCATGCAGAAGGGGCGCCTCGCCTCACGCATATCGCTGCTGACAGAGATGGAGAAGGAATACGAGGGCTTCTCGAAGGCCGTGCGCACTGTAATGCAGGAGGCGGCCCGCGGCGCTCTCAGAAACGTATGCGGAACGGTCGCCGACATTATCAAGACCGGCGACGAATATACCATAGCCACTGAGACGGCGCTGGGCAATTCCCTTCAGAACATCGTCGTCAATACCGAGGAGGACGGCAAGGCCGGCATCAACCTCCTCAAGCGCAGAGACGCTGGCCGTGCGACCTTCATCCCTCTGAGCGGGACGAGGGGCAGGGAGCTAAATGAAAAGGGCCTGCACTCCGAGCAGGGCGTGCTCGGCACGGCGTTCGAGCTCGTGCAGTTCGAGGACAAGTACAGAAACGTCATATCCGACCTGCTCGGCAGGACGGTCGTCGCCGAGGATCTGGATACGGCCATCCGCGTTTCGAGAAAGTACGGCGGAAGGTTCCGCATCGTAACGCTAGACGGACAGGTCATGAACGCAGGCGGCTCCATGACGGGCGGCAGCGCCGCGCGCAGCGTCGGCATCCTATCAAGAGCCAATGAGCTCAAGGCGCTGACCGCCGAAGCGGAAAAGGCCGAGCAGATAGAAAAGGAACTCTCCGCGAGAGCCGCCGAGGCCGAGAGAGAGCTTGAAAAGGCCAATTACGAGACCGAGACCGCGCTGACGGAGCTTCGCTCCGCGGAGGACGAGCTCGTCGCGCTCCGTGCCGCCGAGGCGCAGAGACGAAGGCTCGTCGAGGACGTCGAGAAGTCGGCCGCCCAGCTTGCCGAGCTCGCCGCCCAGACGAAGCAGAGGCTCGAGACAGCCCGCGCGGACATCGAAAAATACGAGTCCGAGGCCGTGAAGTTCGAGTCCGAGGCCGAAAAGACCTCCGAAAAGGCACGCGAGCTTTCCGAGGGAAGATCGGAGCTCGACGCGCGCCTTGCGAAGATGCGCGAGGATATCGAGGGTATCCGCGCCCGCATAGCTTCGCTCGAGGCGGAAAAGCTCTCCACGCTCACGACCGTCGAGGAATGGAAGTCCATGCTCGCCGGAATGGAATCCGACCGCGAAGCAAGACTCGGAGAGCTGGAGACCAAGCGCCTCTCGCTCGGCGAGATGCGCGCGTCTCTGGAGGAAAAGCGCGCCCGGGCGGAGGCTCAGCGCGGCGCCGTCGCGAAAAAGAGGGAGGTCCTCTCCGGCGTGACGTCCGAGCGCCTCGAATTCGAGGGCCGCAGGGACAAGCTCGACAAGGCCGCGCAGGATAAAAACAGAGAGCTGCTCGACAGGGAACGGGAATTCTCGCTTCTTGAGCAGAGAAAGATATCCGCTCAGATGGAGGAGCGGCAGATAACCGACAAGCTATGGGAGACCTACGAGCTGACCCGCAGCGCCGCCGAGCGCCAGCGCATCGAGCTGGAATCGCTCTTCAAGGCAAACCGGCGCATAGGCGAGCTCAAGCGCTCCATCGCCGCTCTCGGAACTCCGAACCTCGGCGCCATAGAGGAATACGACCGCGTCAGCGGGCGCTACACCTTCCTGACCGAGCAGCGCGACGACATCCTCAAGGCCAAGGACGAACTTGAGGGCATCATCCGCGACGTGACGGGCGAGATGGAGGCCATTTTCGTCCGCGAGTTCTCCGCTATAAACGACAGCTTCGCCGAGACTTTTGCCGAGCTTTTCGGAGGCGGCAAGGCCGAGCTGGTGCTCGAGGACGAGAACGACGTCCTGAACTGCGGAATCGAGATAAGAGTCAGGCCGCCGGGAAAGACGCTCAAGACAATTTCGCTCCTCTCCGGCGGCGAGCGCGCTTTCGTCGCCATAGCGCTTTATTTCGCGATAATGAAGGTCAGACCGACCCCGTTCTGCGTGCTCGACGAGATCGAGGCCGCGCTCGACGAGAAAAACGTCGACCGCTTCGCGCAGTATCTGCGCCGCATGTCCGATAAGACGCAGTTCCTCGTCATAACCCACAGACGCGGCACCATGGAAGAGGCTGACGTGCTCTACGGAGTCACGATGCAGCACGGCATATCCAAGCTCCTCTCGCTCGACCTCTCGGAGGTCGACCTGAAGGAAGCCTGATCCGTTCCCGGAGGAAAACATGGGTTTTTTTGAAAAACTGAAAGCGGGTCTCGCCGCTTCGGGCGAGAACTTCACAAAGAAGCTCCACGGCATGTTCGACGCCTTCACCGGCGCCAACGACGACTTTTTCGACGAACTCGAAGAGACGCTCATAACCGCGGACCTCGGCGTAAACCTCGCCTGCGATACGGTCGAGGAGCTGCGCGGCCGCGTAAAGAGCAAGGGCCTTCGCGGCGCCGAAGCCATAAAGGGCGAGTTGGCCGAGATCCTCGTCGGTTACCTCTCTGGAGATACCGGCCTCAAGCTCGATACGAAGCCGTCCATCATCCTCATGGTCGGCGTCAACGGCGTCGGCAAGACGACGACGATAGGCAAGCTCGCGAGCTCCTTCACGGCGCAGGGGAAAAAAGTCCTGCTCTGCGCGGGGGACACCTTCCGCGCCGCCGCCGCCGAGCAGCTCGACATCTGGGCCAAGCGCTCCGGCGCGGACATAGTCCGCCACAGCGAGGGATCAGATCCCGGCGCCGTCGTTTTCGACGGCATCTCCGCCGCCAAGGCAAGAGGCGCGGATATCATCATCTGCGACACGGCCGGCCGGCTGCATAACAAGACCAATCTGATGAACGAGCTTTCCAAGATAAACAGGATAGTTTCCCGCGAGCTGCCCGACGCCTCGCGCGAGTGCCTGCTCGTCATCGACGCCACGACCGGGCAGAACGGCCTCATCCAGGCCCGCGAATTCGGCGAAGCCTCCGGCGTGACGGGCATCGTGCTCACCAAGCTCGACGGGACCGCGCGCGGCGGCATAGTCTTCGCCGTCGCCAACGAGCTGGGCATCCCCGTCAAGTATATTGGCGTCGGAGAGGGAGCGGACGATCTGCTGCCCTTCGAGGCGGAGAGCTTCGTCTCCGCACTGCTCAAATGAGCGCACCGGTCTTCCTTCTGGCCACCAACAACGCCGGAAAGCTTGCCGAGCTCCGGCCCATATTCGCGTCTCTCGGTCTGGAATGCGTCTCCATGCGGGAGGCGGGAGTCTCCAGCGACCCGGAGGAGACGGGAAGCACCTTTGAGGAAAACGCGCTCATTAAGGCGCGCGCCGCCATGGAGGCCTCCGGCATGCCCGCCGCGGCCGACGACAGCGGCCTCATGGTCGACGCGCTCGACGGCGCGCCCGGAGTCATGAGTGCGCGCTTTGCCGGCGGGCACGACGTCTCCGACGCGGATAAATGCGCCTTTCTTCTTCAAAAAATGGCAGATAAGGAACAACGCTCCGCGAGATTCGTCTCATGTATAGCCTGCGTATTCCCGGACGGCGGCGAGATCACCTCCCGCGGCGAGTGCGAGGGAAGCATCATCCGCGCCCCGAGAGGGGAGAGCGGCTTCGGGTACGATCCCGTGTTCGTGCCGGAGGGCTTCGGCAAGACTTTCGCCGAGCTCGGTCCGGAGATAAAAAACGGCATTTCACACAGAGCGAGAGCTCTCCGCGCATTCGGAGAGGAGCTCGCCCGATATCTGGGGAGGCAGACATGCTGACAGGAAAACAGCGCGCATATCTCCGCGGCCTCGCCAACGGCGAGGATACCATACTCTACATCGGCAAGGGCGGCATCACCGAGAACATCGTGACGCAGGCGTCCGACGCGCTGCTCGCGCGCGAGCTCATAAAGGGCCGCGTGCTCGAAAATGCGCCGCTGACGCCGCGCGAAGCCTGCGACGAGCTGGCCGAGAGGCTCGGCGCCGAGCCCGTTCAGGTCATCGGCAGCCGTTTTTCGATCTATAAGCCTAAGCCGAAGGACCCCGTCATCAAGCTCCCGAAATGATGAAGACCGGCCTTTTCGGCGGGACTTTCAACCCGCCGCACATCGGGCATATCTCGGTCGCCGACAAGGCCGTCGAGAGCCTCGGCCTGGACAGACTCATCGTCATGCCGACTGGGACGCCTCCGCATAAGGAGCTCTCCGACGGCGCGCCTGACGCCGAGGCGAGGCTCGAGATGGCGAAACTCGCGTTCGCGGACACTCCGCGCGCCGAGGTATCCGACATGGAGATACGCCGCGAGGGAAGAAGCTACACGGCCGATACGGTCCGCGCCATCCTCGCCGAGTCGCCGGAAACGGAGCTCTGGCTCGTCGTCGGCGACGATATGTTCTTCTCCTTCGAGCGCTGGTACGACAGCCGCTGGCTGCTCGCCAACGTCTCGCTCGCGGTCTTCGCCCGTTCTGACAGAATGGATGAGATCAGGTCCCGCGCGGAAAAGCTGAGCGCGGGCGGGGCGAGAGTCCGCGTCGTGGAAAAAGAGGTCGTTGAGATATCATCGACAGAGATACGCGACGCGCTCCCGAAGCGCGGGGGGAGGAAATATCTCTCCGACGCGGTGTATTCGTATATTATCCGCAATCGGCTCTATAACGCGCTGCCGGATATAGACTGGCTGCGCGGCAGGGCCATCACGCTCCTCAAGCCCTCGCGCGTGCCCCACGTGCTGGGGACGGAGGAGACGGCCGCCGCTCTGGCTCGGCGCTGGGGCGTCGACGAGGCCGACGCAAGGACGGCCGCTCTGCTCCACGACTGCACAAAAAGAATTAATGCGGACGAGCAGTTGAATTTTGAATCTCTGCATGTTACAATGCAGACTAATCCCGTTCCGGAAAAGCTTTTCCATGCCATAACCGGCGCGGAGCTCGCGCAGCGGGAGTTCGGCGTCTCGGACGAGATACGCAGCGCGATAAGATGGCATACCTCGGGCAAGCCCGGGATGACCGATCTTGAAAAGATCATATACCTTGCGGACATGGTCGAGCCGAACAGAACGTTTCCAGAAGCTTTGCGGATCAGGGACGTCTGCTTCGAGGACCTTGACGCCGCGATGCGCGACGCGCTGGAATTCAGCGTCAAGAGCGTAAAAGAGAGAAACCTGCCCCTGGACGAGACGACAGTCCGCGCCCTGGAGTATTACAGAGGAACAGCGAAATGAAACTATTCGGAAATACCAGCTCGAAAAACAGAAGAAGACCTCCGGAGCATATCAAGGAGGCTCCCGTCAGAGAAGAGTCGATAAAGGAGCAGCCCGTCGAGCTCGACGAG
The DNA here is from genome assembly GCA_016287555.1 of Oscillospiraceae bacterium. GTDB lineage: Bacteria > Bacillota > Clostridia > Oscillospirales > Oscillospiraceae > RGIG7949. Next base: position 11,352 of record JAEFAK010000005.1, on the reverse strand, counting down.
ACTCCCGTCAGGGAAGCTCCCAGGCAGGCCGAGTCCGCTCCCGCCGCGGCGAAGGCTGAGGCCGCTTCCGGCCGCACCCCCGAGGAAAAGGCCGCGATCGAGGCCATGATAGCCAAGTATCAGAAGAAAAAGATGATACGCCGCTTCATCATCCTCGGCGTGCTCGTAGTCATCGCTCTCGGCGTTTTCATCTTCGTCAAGGCGACAGTCAAGCCCCCTGTGGTAACGGACGATCCGGGCATGAACGTCAATACTCCTACCCCGACCGTGACCGTCGCCCCGACGCCGACTCCGACCGCCGACGTCACGGCCGAGCCGACCGATTCCCCCGAGCCCACGGAGAGCCCCGAGCCCTCCGACGATCCCGTCGTCCCTGTCCGCAAGGAAGGCTTCTATACCTTTGCCCTCATCGGTCAGGACCAGCAGTACGGCAATACAGACACGATACTCATCGGCGCCTATGACGACGTCAACAAGACGCTCGACTTCGTCTCCATCCCGCGCGATACGATGGTCAACGTCCCCTGGGACGTCAAGAAGGTCAATACGGTCTATGCCTATTCCGTCCGCTACGGTCTTGCCGACGACAAGATCGAGGGCTTTAAGGCCGGCATGCGCGACTTCACGGGCTTCACGATCGACAACGTCATCATGGTCAATCTCCGCGGCTTTGTAAACCTTGTCGACACGATAGGCGGGGTGTACTTCGACGTTCCCGTCAGCATGAACTACGACGATCCCATCCAGGACCTGCACATCCATGTCAGCAAGGGCTATCAGTACCTCAACGGCACGCAGGCCGTAGGCGTCATGCGCTTCCGCAACAATAACGACGGCTCCGGCTATTTCGATACCGGCCGTATCCAGACCCAGCAGGCCTTCCTCAAGGCCGTCGCCAAGCAGTGCATCCAGACGATAAGCGTCTCGAAGATCAACGATTACGCCAAGATCTTCAAGGAGGACGTCACGACCGACCTCACCGTCGGCAACCTTGTCTGGTACGGCGAAAAGCTGCTCGCTCTGAACCCGGACAACATCAGGTTCCATACGCTGCCATCCGAGGTCAACGATACCGTCAAGGGCCTCAGCTACGGGACGGTCTACGTCGACGACTGGATCGAGATGATCAACGCCTATCTCAATCCCTATAACGTCGATATCACCGTCGACAACGTAAACCTCCTCTCCAGACCGAACATCAAGGATCCCAACAGAAGCAACTGGGGCGACATCTACGCCACCTCCGGCGTTATCTCCGGCGGCTATGAATCCTTCTATGACGTGAGAGCGCACAGCTCATCTTCGAGCTCCTCATCCTCCTCGAGCTCTTCGGGCTCCGGGACGACGGCGCCCGACGACACCTCGTCAGAGCCTGATTCCGGAGGCGAAGCCCAGACCGGTAGCGCGCCGGACGACGGCGGGGGAGAGACCTCCTCCGGGGGAGACGGCGGAGATGCAGGCGGAGATACCTCCGAGCCATAAAACAAAAGAAAGAGTGATCGAATGTTAACACCGGCCGAAGTCATGGGAACTGCCGTCAGGACGCTCGACGACAAGAAGGCGTCGGACATATGCGTTTTGCGGACAGGACCGATTTCCGTCCTCGCGGACTATTTCATCATCTGCACCGCGAGCTCCTCGACGCAGGTCAAGACCCTGCTGGAGGAGACCTCGAAGCGCCTGTCGGAGCTCGGGGAGCCGCCGATCCATACCGAAGGATACAGAGGCGGCGGCTGGGTCCTGCTCGACTTCGGGTGCGTGGTCGTGCATATCTTTCTCGAGGACGTGCGCAAGTTCTATGACCTCGAGCGCCTCTGGGCGGACGCGGAGCGTATGGACGTCTCCGAGATACTCAAATAAGTAAAATCACGCGGCAGCGGCCTTAAAAGGCCGTTTTCCGCGTTTAGTAAGGAATGTTTTTCATGAAGTACGATTTCACGGCAATAGAAAAGAAATGGCAGGAGCGCTGGGAAAAGGAGAAGTGCTACGCCGCCGTCAACGGGGGCGACAAGCCCAAGTACTACGCGCTCGTCGAGTTCCCGTATCCCTCCGGCGACGGACTTCACGTCGGCCACCCGAGGCCGTATACCGCGCTCGACATAGTCTCGCGCAAGCGCCGCATGCAGGGATATAACGTGCTTTTCCCGATGGGGTTCGACGCATTCGGCCTCCCGACGGAGAACTACGCCATAAAGAACCACATGCATCCGCACGACGTGACGAAGAAGAACATCGCGCGCTTTACCTCCCAGCTCAAGATGCTGGGGTACAGCTTCGACTGGGACAGGGTCGTCGACACGACCGACCCGAACTACTATAAGTGGACCCAGTGGATTTTCCTGCAGCTTTTCAAAAAGGGCCTTGCCTACAAGACGAGCATGCCCGTCAACTGGTGCACCTCCTGCAAGTGCGTCCTCGCAAACGAGGAGGTCGTCAACGGCGTGTGCGAGCGCTGCGGCTCCGAGGTCATCCGCCGCGAGAAGAGCCAGTGGATGCTCGCCATAACCAAGTACGCCCAGCGCCTCATCGACGATCTCGACGGGCTGGACTACATTGAGCGCGTCAAGATCCAGCAGAAGAACTGGATCGGCCGCTCCACCGGCGCCGAGGTGGATTTCGATACGACCGCCGGCGACAAGATGCGCATCTTCACGACCCGTCCCGATACGCTCTTCGGCGCAACCTATATGGTCATGTCGCCCGAGCACGCGCTGCTCAGAAAGTGGGCCCCGCTTCTGAAAAACATCGACGAGGTCAATGCCTACGCGGCCGCCGCCGCGAAGAAGTCCGATTTCGAGCGCACGGAGCTCGCCAAGGAGAAGACCGGCGTCCGGCTCGACGGCGTGCGCGCGATCAACCCCGTGACGGGCGGAGAGATCCCCATCTTCATCTCGGACTACGTCCTCGCCACCTACGGCACGGGCTGCATCATGGCCGTCCCCGGCCATGACGAGCGCGACTGGGATTTCGCCAAGGTCTTCGGTCTGCCGATAATCGAGGTCGTCAAGGGCGGCAACGTCGAGGAAGCGGCGTTTACCGACTGCGAGACGGGTATAATGGTCAATTCCGGCTTCCTCAACGGTCTCTCCGTCGAGGACGCCAAGGTCAAGATAGTCGAATGGCTCAAGGACAAGGGCATAGGCGAGCCCAAGGTCAACTATAAGCTGCGCGACTGGGTCTTCTCCCGCCAGCGCTACTGGGGCGAGCCCATTCCCATCGTCTGGTGCGACAAGTGCGGCTGGGTCCCGCTCGACGAGAGCGAGCTGCCCCTGCGCCTGCCCGACGTCGAGAGCTACGAGACGACGGACGACGGCGAGAGCCCGCTTTCCGCCATGACCGACTGGGTCAACACGACCTGCCCGCACTGCGGAGGCCCCGCCCGCCGCGAGACGGACACCATGCCGCAGTGGGCCGGCTCAAGCTGGTATTTCCTGCGCTATATGGACCCGCATAACCCCGACGCGCTCGCCTCGCCCGAGGCCCTCAAATACTGGGGCCAGGTCGACTGGTACAACGGCGGCATGGAGCATACGACGCTGCATCTGCTTTATTCTCGCTTCTGGCACAAGTTCCTCTATGATATCGGCGTCGTACCGTTTGCCGAGCCCTACGCAAAGCGCACGAGCCACGGCATGATCCTCGGCATGAACCCGCATAACTTCGATAATCTCCCCGAAGAGGAGAGGAACGCGCTCGTCGCTCAGTACGGCAGCGAAAAGGCGGCGAAAAAGCATCTCGTCGAGAAATACGGCGAGATGGCAAACCAGCAGATAGTCAAGATGAGCAAGTCCCTCGGCAACGTCGTCAATCCCAACGACGTCGTCGATACCTACGGGGCGGACACGCTCAGGCTCTATATCATGTTCATAGGCGACTTCGAGAAGGCCGCGCCCTGGTCGGATACGGCCGTCAAGGGCTGCAAGCGCTTTCTCGATAAGGTCTGGAACCTCTGCGAGGCTCCCAAGCCCGGCGACAAGCCGGCTCACGAGGCGTCCGTCCACCGCACCATAAAGAAGGTCGGCGACGACATCGAGGAAATGAAGTTCAATACCGCCATAGCCGCCATGATGACGCTCGTCAACGAGCTGAGCGAGGGCGGTGCCAACCGCGCCGAGGTCAACGTCCTGCTTCGCCTGCTCTCTCCGTTCGCCCCGCATATCTGCGAGGAGCTCTGGGAGATGAACGGCTTCGAGGGCCTCTGCTCGATGCAGCCGTGGCCTGAGTACGACGAGTCCCGCATGGTCGAGAGCGAGAAGCAGATCGCCGTTCAGGTCGGCGGAAAGCTCAAGACGACCGTCGTCGTCCCGACCGATGCGACGGACGAGCAGATGGTCGACGCGGCGCTTGCCGATGAGAAGATAAAGCACATCGGCGAGGGTATGGAGCTCGTTCGCAGCATCGTCGTGAAGAACAAGCTCGTCAACCTCATCTTCAAGCCGAAAGCCTGAAGGATTTAGTCCAAAGTTAATAATTATCGGCTTGACAAGAGGGACCCCTTAGATTATAATAACGCGAGTAAAGCCTCTTGAGGGCCCTTAGCGTCACATGGTGGCGCATCGGAGGGAGGGAAACAAAGTGTCGGAAGTCAGAGTTAAGGAAAACGAGTCGCTCGACAGCGCTCTCAAGCGTTTCAAGCGCAACTGCGCGAAGGCCGGTGTCCTGGCGGATCTCAGAAAGAAGGAGTACTACCAGAGCCCCAGCGTCAAGCGCCGTAAAAAGTCCGAGGCGGCCAGAAAAAATAAGAACAAGAGATACTATTGATCTGACGAAAGCAGACGGCGAAAGTCGTCTGCTTTTTCATTTTCCCGCAGCGGCCAGAGCCGCGCGCAGAGTGTCCGGCGTGTTCTCGGAATAGAGCAGCACCGCGCTCTCTGTCCCAGCCGCGCGCAGAGCCCGTATTTTCGCGGCGACGGACGCCGGCGTATCGAAAAGCAGAAATCGCGGCTTTCCGCCCGAAAAGAGCGCGGCATAGTTGACACAGAGCTTTTCCGAGAAATAGGACCTGCCCGCGCAGGCGAGCAGCTTCGCCGCTTTCGCTCTTGAAAGCCGCGTACAGCGCCCGTCCGGGCAGGGCGGAGCATAGAGCCTGAAGCCGACTGAGAGGTCCGCCGCCGCGCGGAAGGGAGCGTCTCCCGCCGCGCCGCGTACGGCCTCGGCAAAGCTCCCGCGGAATATCTCCGTCGATATGAACGCGCCGTAATTTCGTCCTCCGCCGCCGTACCTGACAGGTATCTCCGCCCCGAGCCTCTGCGCGAAAGGGGAGAGCGGCGTACCGTCCGCGCTTTCGAGAAGAAATCCCGAAAAGGAGCGGACGCGGCACTCCCGCAGCACGTCGCGCGCGAGCTCCGGCGCGGCTTCGCCCGTAACGCGCAGCGCCATCATCCCGCCGACTGCGTCGAAAGACGCATCGCGCATGAAAACTCCGCCCGCGATACGGTACGCCATGTGTGCCGGCGGAAGACCCCATTTGCCCGCCTCCCGCAGGAGCTGAGGCGGCGCCGCAAGATATAGACGCATATGCGTTTCCTCCTGTGGACACGGACGCAGCCGAGTGCTATAATACTTCCGGAAAGCCACGCGTGCCGCCATGTCGGCGCGCGCTCAGAATAAGTGAGGTGCAGATCATGGACAATGTAAAAAGGATCACCGACGCGCTGACCGATCTTGAAGCGATACTTCTCATAAGCCCGACCAACCGCCGCTATGCGACGGGCTTTCCCTCCACGGAGGGGACGGTCCTCATAACGAGAAAGTCAGCCCATTTCTTCGTCGACTCGCGTTATATCGAGGCGGCACGCAGCGCCATAAGCGGAGCCGAGGTCGAGCTCGTGACCAATAAATACGACTGGTACGCTCAGGTCAACGCCGTTCTCGAAAAAGAGGGAATAAAAAAGCTAGGCTTTGAGGACGGGTATATAAGCTGCGCTGAGTTTGCCCGCATGAAAGAGAAGCTCGGGGCCGAGCTCACAGCCGAGGGAGGGCTCATGTCCCGCCTGCGCGCCGTCAAGCAGCAGCCCGAGGTGGAGGCGCTCATCGCCGCGCAGAGGCTCGCAGAGAAAGCGCTGGACAAGGTCCTCGGCATCATCAGGCCGGGCATGACCGAGAAGGAGGTCGCGGCTGAGCTCGTATATAATATGCTCAAGCTCGGCGCTGAAAATGTATCCTTCGAGCCCATTGTCGTGACGGGAGAAAAATCCAGCATGCCCCATGGGGTCCCCGGCGACAAGGTCATAAAGAAGGGCGATTTCCTGACGATGGACTTCGGCTGCATCCTGGGCGGATACTGCTCCGATATGACGCGCACCGTCGCGATAGGCAAGGTGACCAAGGAGATGCGCAAGGTCTACGACATCGTACTCGAAGCGCAGCTTGCCGGCATAGCCGCCGCGAAGGCCGGCGTGACCGGCCGCGAAGTGGACAAGGCCGCGCGCGACGTCATCGACGCCGCGGGCTACGGCGAATATTTCGGCCACAGCTTCGGCCACAGCCTCGGTCTGGATATCCATGAGCCGCCCAACGCCATGCCGACCAACAACGATCCGCTTCCCGCCGGAGCCGTCATTTCCGCCGAGCCGGGCATCTATCTTCCGGGCAGATTCGGCGTGCGCATCGAGGACGTCATAGTCCTGCGCGAGGACGGCTGCGAGGACATCACGAAGGCGCCGAAGGAGCTTATCATCCTGTAAAGGATGCAAAGCAAGAAAAATCTTGCAAAAACGCGCCGAATAAGGTATAATACTTCGAGTTATATTACATTCTATTGAGAGGAGACTCTTTATGATTACAGCCGGCGATTTCAGAAACGGTGTTACTTTCGACATGGACGGGAACGTTATGCAGGTCATAGAGTTCCAGCATGTCAAGCCCGGCAAGGGCGCCGCCTTCGTCCGCACGAAGATGCGCAACGTCATTACCGGAGCCGTTACCGAGACGACCTTCAACCCCAGCGATAAATTCGAGAACGCGTACATCGAGCGCCGAGAGATGGAATACAGCTACAACGACGGCGATCTGTACTACTTCATGGACACCGAGACCTATGATCTCACGCCCATCGACTCCAAGCACCTCGGCGACGCCTTCCGCTTCGTCAAGGAAAATACCATCTGCAAGGTCATGAGCTATAAGGGCGTCATCTTCGGTGTCGAGCCGCCCAGCTTCGTCGAGCTCGAGGTCACCCAGACCGATCCCGGCTTCCGCGGCGATACGGCGACCAACGTCACCAAGCCCGCCATTCTTGAGACCGGCGCTGAGGTCAAGGTGCCTCTGTTCATCAATACAGGCGACAGGATCAAGATCGACACGCGCTCCGGCGAATACCTTGAGCGCGCCAAAGGCTGATACACAGGAGGTTTAGTTATGACCATTTCCGAGAGAGTAGCTTATCTTAAGGGCCTCATGGAGGGCATGCAGATCGACGCGTCGGAGAATACCGGCAAGCTTCTGACCGTCATGGCCGACATCCTTGAGGACATTGCCCTCGAGATAGACGATATCAACGAGAACGCCCTCGACCTGGCCGAGGAGATCGACCAGCTTTCCGATGATCTGGGAGACGTCGAGGATTTCCTCGACGAGGTCTGCGAGGACGATGACGACGACGAGTGCTGCTGCTGCGACGATGACGACGATGAGTGCTGCTGCGACGACGAAGACTGCTGCTGCGATGACGACGGCGAGCCGCTCTTCTTCGAGATCAAGTGCCCCTCCTGCGGCGGCGAGTTCACCGTCGACGAGGACGTGATCGCCCTTGATTCCATCAAGTGCCCCAAGTGCGGCGAGACCCTTGAGTTCGACTTTGACGAGGACGACGGGGACGATTGCTGCTGCGGCCACGACCACGACGACTGATCAGAACGGATAAGCAAAAAGGAACTCACATTTTTGTGAGTTCCTTTTTTTACACAAGTTAGTTTACATAATATAAGCTATCTCAGGAAAATCGCCCCGAATATACCCGCCGCGACGACGAGCAGGGCGGGGCTGACCTTCGTCTTCAGCATCAGTACCGTCATAACTGCCGCTACGACGAGGACGTGCACGTCGAGCGCGGCGAAGGAGAAGACGAACCCGCCGGGGAAAAGCGCGGACGACGCGACCGAGACGAGCCCGGACAGCACGAGCGCCGCGACAACGGGCTTTATCCCGGAGAGGACCGACTTGACGAGCGGCGAGCCGTTGAACTTGAAGAAAAACCTCGAGACTATGAGGCATATGACGATCGACGGCAGCGCGACGCCGGCTGTCGCCGCTATCGCGCCGGGGACGCCGTAGAGCCGCATCCCCGCGAAGGTCGCGCAGTTGGCCGCGAACGGGCCGGGCGTCATCTGGGATATGGCGACCATGTCTATCGTCTCGCTCATGCTCATGAGGCCGCGTCTGACGAGCTCCTGCTGGACGAGGGGGAGCATAGCCATGCCTCCGCCTATCGTGAAGAGCCCGATCTTGCAGAATATCCAGAAGAGGGTAAGAAGCTCAGCCATCGATCTTCGGCCCCCTTCCGCGCCTGAGTATGAAGTAGTAGAGGACGAGCCCGATGACGCCGCCGCCAAGGATGACGAAAATGACGTTCAGCGAGGGAAATACGAATATGAGCACGGCCGCGGCGACGAAGATGACGACCGTGTATATGTCGACGAGGCCGCTTTTGATCATCTTGATAAGAGACTTGATGAAGAGAGCTATCACGGCGCCGGAGACTCCGCGCAGAGCGCCGCGCACATAAGGATTCGTCACGAATGCGTTATAGAAGACCGCGACTGCGCAGAGGATAACGAGGCTCGGCAGGACGCAGCCTATCCCCGCCACGATTGCCGCAGCGGCTCCGTCGGCCCTGTAGGCGGCGAGCATGCTCGCATTGACGGCGATCATGCCGGGGAGCGTCTGCGCGACGGCCGTGATGTCGCCTATCTCGTCTTTCGCGACCCAGCCGCGCTTTTCGCAGTATTCGTGCTCGATGACGGGTATCATGGCGAGCCCGCCGCCGAACGTGACCGCGCCCATTTTCAGCGCCGAGAGGAAAATGAGCAGCAGCCTTATAAACTTTTTCTGTTTTTTTCTCTCCAAGACGATTTCTCCTCGGAAAAAACAAGATATTCATATTAAAAACAAGATATTCCAATAAAAGATATAGCAAGTATACCATATAATGTGCTATAATCAAACAACAATGCAAATAACGATGCAACTTTTTGCCGCTGCATTTCGTCAAAACAATTAAGTCATAGTATGCTTTTCAATAAGCTGCGGCGCCTGTGCCGCATACGGAGGACGTCATGGAACGCAAAAGATCCGGGAAGAAAAAGAAGACGGTAAAGCGCATCATCGGCATAGCGATCGCCGTCGTCGTATTGGCCGCCATAGCCTTCGGCCTTTTCAAGCTGTTTGGGAAGGAGAAGGTCACGAAGACCCTTATGTCCGATTGGACGTACCGCGGTTCGATCGTCAAGATGATCGAGGGCAGCGGCATCGTCCAGCCTGCCAAGAGCGAGACGATAGCTGTCACGCAGAAGGGCGTCGTCGAGGAAGTGAACTGCGAGGTGGGAGACTACGTCGAAGCCGGGCAGCTCCTTTACAAGGTCGAGCCGACCGAGGCGCAGAAGGCGGTCGACGCTGCGAACAAAGCTCTTGACGCGGCGCAGAAGTCGCTCAACGAGGCCAACAAGCGTCTCAGCGAGCTGTACTCAGAGCAGGCCAAGCTCGTCATAACTTCTCCCGGAGCCGGCAAAATAATCGACTGCGAGGTGCGCGAGGGCGACAGCGTGGGCAAGGGCCAGGTCGTCGCGACGCTTATCGACGATTCGCAGGTCAGACTCACGCAGTATTTCAGCTACGCTTACGCCGGAGAGATAAGGCCCGGCATGTATGCTGCGATATCCATTCCCGCGACGATGAGCGTCCTTGACGCGAAGGTCGAGAGCGTGACGATGATAGAGCGCATAACCCCCGAGGGCGGCAAGCTCTTCGAGGTCGTCCTCGTGGCGAACAATCCCGGCACGCTGACCGAGGACATGATCGCCTCCGGAAGCGTCCCGACTCCTGCGGGAGAATTGATGTATGCCTACGAGAGCGGCAAGCTCGAATACATAAAGCAGATCCCGATCAAGGCGGAGGCCTCCGGGACGGTCCTGCGCGTGGATGCGAAGAACTATCTGCGCGTATGGTCCGGCCAGCAGCTCATCAGGCTCGATTCCGACAGCTATTCCGACCAGCTCAGCTCCCTCAACGAGGCCGTCATGGCCGCGCAGGAGAGCGTCGATCAGCGCCGCAGGGAGGTCGAAGAAGCCATGCAGCTCTTTGAAGGCTACTCTGCGACCGCGCCCATATCCGGGACGGTAATGGCCTGCACGCTCATACCGGGCGAGGAGGTGCCTGCCGGCGCCGCGATAACCATTTCCGATACCACCAAAATGATACTCGACGCCCAGATCGACGGGCAGGACGTGGCGAACGTTACGCCCGGAACGTACGTTGACGTGACGCTCTATTCCGGGACGGAGCTCTCCTACTCCGGGACGGTCATCTCCGTCAGCATGGAGGGAAAGAGCGATTACGGCGTGGCGTATTTCCCTGCGAAGATCGAGATAGAAAACTACGACGGCAACATGAAGAGCGGCATGTACTGCTCTTACAGCATCATGGGCAGCCAGAGCGACGACTGCGTCCTCGCCCCGACGGAGGCCGTCAAATATACAGAATACGGCCCCTGCCTGTTCGTGCGCGGAGAGGGCTGGGAAGGCGCCGTGGAGCTTGAAGAGGGTATCGTGCCCGAGGGCTTCTGCGCAGTTCCCATCGTGACGGGACTTTCCGACGAGCGTGTCGTCGAGGTCATCAGCGGAGTGCCGGAGGACTGCGAGGTCTTCACGGCCTACATAACCGAATCCGCCAACAGCTGGGAAGCTCCCGGCATGATGATAGGATAACATGAGCCTTATCGACATCAAAGACGTATACAAGATATATAACGAGGGCAGGGACAGCGAGGTCCGCGCGCTCAACGGCGTCTCTCTGCAGATAGACAGACGGGAGTTCGTCGCAATCATCGGCGCGTCGGGCTCCGGCAAGAGCACGCTCATGAACGTCCTCGGCTGTCTGGATATCCCGACCTACGGCGAGTACACGCTCGACGGGGAGGAGATAACCGAGATGAACGACCATGAGCTCTCCCGCATACGCAATAAGGAGATAGGCTTCATCTTTCAGGGCTTTAATCTCATAGACGACCTGACTGCTCTCGAAAACGTCGAGCTGCCCCTCATTTACAGAGGGACGAAGCCGTCCCTGCGCAGGGAACTCGCGGAGAAAGCTCTTGACAGGGTCGGCCTGTCAAAGCGCATGCAGCACTACCCGAAG
>JAEFAK010000147.1 GCA_016287555.1 Oscillospiraceae bacterium | reverse complement strand
AAAGTATTACAAAACAGCTCTCGGAAAGTCCAGCGAATTGATTGAGACGAGTTATCAGCAGACCCTGCCCGAGGGCGTGACCGTCATAGAGGGCGTCCTTCAAGCAGAACAGTCTGCCGACGGAAGAGACAGGTATCTCTTTGAGATAACGCTCCCGAAGACGGAGGTCGAGGAGCTCCTCGCCAACGACGTCGCGGAGGACATATACGTCATCGTCTGGAACAAGGTCGGCAGCAGCTCCGACAAGATCCCCGGCTGGTATAAGCCGTCCAACGACATCTATCTCTCGCTCGGCGCGCTCGGCGATCCTGTCGAGGAGCCGCAGGAGCCCGAGACGTTCGGCTTCACGCTCCAGGTCGGGCAGTACGTCGAGGGAACGGATTTCCACACCGCCAGCTTTGAGGGCGTCGAATACGCGCTCAAGGACGATGCCGGCGCGACCATTGCCCCGAGCAACGCGACTGCCGGCATGCTCACCTACTCCGGTCTCGACGCCTCGAAGACCTTTACCTTCACGGCGACCAAGGAAGGCTGGACGGTCTGCAAACAGGGCGAATGGAACGTCGAGGCCCACGCCTATGAATACATCTTCCTCGACACCGACGAGATAAACGTCACCATCACTTCCGCCGACGCGGGAAAGAATATCACCGATTCGACCAACCCCGGCATGATCTTCCGTCTCAAGCCCGCTCAGGCTACCGTCCTCGACGAAGCGCTCGCGCTCGTGCCGGAGGATCTGAGCATCTTCACGGATGAGACGGCCGCAGCCGTCAGCGCCGCCGTCGCGGCCGCCGACACGACCGAGACCGACCCCGACGTGCTCCAGGCCATGGCCGACGCCGTTATTGCCGCCGTCAAGGGCCTCAAGCTCAGGGACGGCTCATATATCTGCGGCTTCGAGCTGACCGGGAACGGCATGTTCAAGATCATCGACATCGTCAGCCTCGACGTTGAAAACGGCGAGATGACCCTGCACTTCATAAACGGCAGCAAGACTTACATCAAGCTCTTCATCGGTACCTGCGACGAGGCCAACGCCAACACTGACGAGAGGCTCGTCATTCTCCCCGGAGAGGAAGCCACTGCCAGCAACGGCAAACAGGGCTACAACTGGGTCGTGCCCGTGTCCGCGCTGCAGACGGAGATCCCTCTGGCAGCCTATTCCAAGACCAAGGAGACCTTCAACTCCACCGGCAACTTTCTCATTCCCGCCGCCAGCGTCCAGCCCGCTGCGGGACCGCTGCCCGGCCCCATTGAGCTCACGATAACCAACACCACCGGCATGTTCAAGGCCGTGACGGCGACGCTCGAGACGGACGAGAACGGCGAGTTCCTCGTCTTCGCGCTCTCCGGCACCGGCTACCACAACATCTTCAAGGGCACCTATGAGCAGGCCGTCGAAAACGGCGACGCGACCGACAACTGGATAGCCGGCGCGACCAACGCCGACGGCAAATGGGAGTTCCGCGTCCCCGTCGCGCCCGACGAGAGCTACATCCCCGTCGTCGCGATCTCCCAGAGCTATTACGATAAGTACCTCAACGGCCAGAACTCCCTCGAGCGCGCCTTCTATCCGCGTCAGATGGAGCTCGACCGCGAGGCCAAGACTCTCGTGACCGGCGACTATGAGCGCTCTGTCGCCCTGACGGTCACCAACAACGTCTCCATGTTCAAGGTCACCGCCGCCGCGCTTGAGACGGTCGGCGGCCCGAACTCCAACAACTATAAGTCCGATCTGGTCCTTACCATGGGCTCAACGTCTTACGATAAGGCCTATGTCGGTCCCTCCTCCGAGATAGGAGACGATACCCAGACCATAGCGCTCGGCGAAGGAAACGTTTTCGAGCTCCCGGTCAAGTGGGTCGAGACGTTCGGACAGCCCGAGACTCTGCAGAGCCTGCTTGACGGCACGTTCGTCATCAGCTTCCGCTCCGCGAACAACGGCAACTGGTACGAGCGCTATTTCACCGTTGACGAGGCTGCCGCGACTCTTGTCATCGACAAGGAGCTTGCCGACTATTCCGCCGTCGACGAGGCTATAGCCGCCGTTCCCGCGGATCTGAGCATCTATACGGATGAGACGGCCGCCGCCGTCACCGCCGCAGTCGAGGCCGTCGAGCGCGGGCTTCCCGCCTCGCAGCAGGAGCAGGTCGACGCCATGGCCGCAGCCATCAACGAGGCCGTCGCGAACCTCGTGCTCAAGCCCGAAGAGCCGCCCGTACCGCCGACGCCCGTGCGCACGGAGCTCACCGTCGTCAACACGACGACCATGTTCAAGGGACTCTACGCCTACGTCGACGACGACGGCAGCTCGAAGACCCTCACCGTCGCCCTCACGGGCAGCACCTACCATTATCTCTACCGCGGCCCCTACGCGCAGGCCGTCGCCAACGGCGACAACCGCTCCGCGTGGCTGACCGGACAGCAGGACAGCGACGGCAAGTGGTTCTTCACGATGCCGATCTCCGCCAACGACACGTATATCCCCGTCGTGTCCATCTCCCAGACCTACCTCGACAAGTACGAGGCGGGCGAGAATCCGCTCGAGCGCGCCTTCTATCCGCGCCAGTTCGAGCTCGACCTGAGCGCTAAGACCATTACCATAGGCGATTACGACGAGACGACGACCTTCACCGTCTCGAGCTCCGTCGACAGCTTCAAGGTCGCCTCCACGGCAACTGTCCGCGTCATCGGCGGCCCGAACTCCAACAACTTCTCCGTCGCTCCGACGCTGAAGATGCTCGACGAGACCTACGATCAGGTCACCTATCCGACCGTCTCCGGAAACGCGATCGGCGAGGCGACGGCCGCGCTCACCAACGGCGAGTTCGCCATCGATATCCATAACGCTCCCAATCTCGCGGCCTTCCAGGACAAGGAGCCCATTGCCATGCAGTTCCGCGTCGCCGCGACGGGCGAGAGCGTCGAGCTCACGCTCACCATAGACCTCCTCGCGAAGACGATAACCGTCGCCGGCGAAAACGGCGGCACGGAGCCCGGCGGAGATACTCCCGCCCAGCCCGGCAGCAGCGGCTTCGTCGACGTGCCCGACGGCATGTTCTACTCCGAGGCCGTCGCGTGGGCCGTCGAAAAGGGCATCACGACCGGCACGACCGAGACCACCTTCGAGCCCGACCAGCCCTGCAACCGCGGACAGGTCGTGACCTTCCTCTGGCGCGCGGCCGGCAAGCCCGCCGCCGAGGCGGCCAACCCCTTCACGGACGTCGCCGAGGGCAGCTTCTACTATGACGCGGTCCTCTGGGCCGTCGCAAACGGCATCACGACCGGCACGACAGCGACGACCTTCGAGCCCGACGCGCCCTGCACCCGCGATCAGGTCGTGACCTTCCTCTGGCGCGCGGCCGGCAAGCCCGCCGCCGAGGGGACCAATCCCTTCACTGACGTCGCCGAGGGCAGCTTCTACTATGACGCGGTCCTCTGGGCCGTCACAAACGGCATCACGACCGGCACGAGCGACACCACCTTCTCGCCGGCCGAGCCCTGCACGCGCGGACAGGTCGTGACCTTCCTCTGGCGCGAGCTCAAATAATTTCGACAGTTCCCCTTCCTTCCTTCCTGCCTGCCGCTTGGCGGCAGAACGAGGCGGACCGGCCTTCCCCGGTCCGCCTTTTTTTATTGTCATCGCCGCATGGCGGGGACAATTATCACGGCAGCTGTATGGAAACTGCCTGCGTATGTTTGAAGTGCCTCCCCAAGCGGATTTGCCGGTGCGGCGTAAGATTTGCGGCAGTTGCCTACGAACTGCGTACTTATGTTCATAATGCCCCCAAGCGGGCTTGTCAGAGCGGGTGAGGATGGAGGCGGCTATGGGCGGCGAGTGACGAAAGACGCCGCGGGATGTGCGTAGGGCGAGGCGCCCTCGCCACGCCGCAGATACGAGGTGCGAGGAACGAAAGGTTCGGCGCGTAGGGGAGGGGCAAGCCCCTCCCGAGATCCGCCTCCGAGACTACGGGAGGGGCAAGCCCCTCCCCTACATTTTTAGCTTATCTGCTGCCAATGGCGATCGCGGACGCGCCTCTTCAGCCCGTTGGGCTGACAGCGCAGATGCGAGGGACGAAGGAGGAAAGGTTCGTCGCGATGTGGGCATCTGCACTGAGCGCCGCCCGCAGGTGCGGTACGTCCAAAGGCTGCCCACAAGGGGGGAAGGCTTTGGGGGCGCTGCCCGATAGTGCGATGCAGCGACCCCTCAGTTCGTCGTCGCAAGCTCCGTATCGCTCGCGGGATCCTTCGGAGCCGCTTGCTCGCTCCGCTGCTCCTCCTCTCCAAACCGGACCCGCTTCGCCGGGCTCCGATTTAGAAAAAGAGGAATGTTATTGTGTCGCGGCCGTCAGCTCCCCTTACGCAGGGGAGCCTGAAAAAGTAAAAGCCCTGTTCCGTGCGGAACAGGGCTTTTGTGTGAAACAGTCAGGATAAAACGGTTTAGCGGGCAGGCGCCGCAAGTCTTACGCCGCGCGAACAAACCTGCTTGGGGTGGCATTTGCCAACAGTACGCAGCATATAGGCAGCTGACGCAAGTCTTATGCCGCGCGAACAAACCTGCTTGGGGAGGCATTTGGCATTAGTACGCAGCATATAGGCAGCTGACGCAAGTCTTATGCCGCACCGACAAACCTGCTTGGGGAGGCATTCACAATTAGTACGCAGCTTATAGGCAGCTGACGCAAGTTCTGTCATCGCCATGCGGCGATGGTTTTAAGAAAGAGTCGCCAGCAGGTCGCCGGTGTCGACGGTCGCGCCCTTGGAGACGGCGACGGTCGCAACTACGCCGTCGCGCGGAGCGCAGACGTCGTTTTCCATCTTCATGGCCTCGACGATGAACATCACGTCGCCGCGCTTTACCTGCGCGCCGGGCTGGACGCGGATCTCCAGCACGTTGCCGGGCAGCGGGGAGACGACCTGCTCCGCCCCGGCGGGGACGGGCGCGGGAGCGGGAGCGGCGGGAGC
>JAEFAK010000146.1 GCA_016287555.1 Oscillospiraceae bacterium | reverse complement strand
GTATATCTCCGCGCACATCTCTCTGTAGGCCTCGACGACCCAGCTCATCTGCTCGTCGGCGTAGGGATCGGCGTTGCCGTAGTGGGGGACCTTGGTGCGCACGATCTGGCGCAGGTCCTCGTGCCCCTCCCAGTTGGCCATGAAGGCGTCGTACATCTCGCGCGTCGTGAAGAGCTTCCTGTCGAAGCAGAGGTATTTTATCGCCGTCAGCGAGTCCGCGACGGTCGCGAGGCCGACGGCGGTCGAGCCGTAGGAATTATACTTGGCCCCGCCGCAGACGACGTCCACACCCGTCTCCATGCAGCCCTCCATGCTTATCGAGAGGATGGGGTGCGTGTCGTAGTGCATGAAGAGCTCCTCGATGTAGTTTTCGAGCGTCACCTGCGCGCGCAGGACGTACCGCGCGAGAGCGCGCCACGCCTCGCGCACCTGCTCGAAGCTCTCCATCTCATATAGATAGCCCGTATGTATCGAGCACTGCGCGCCGTTATAGGGGTTCTTCCCGTCGTTGAGCGCCATGTCGAGGATGGTCGAATACTGCGTGTAGGCCTCCGGCGGGGTGGTCCCGTTGCCGGCGGAGTAGTCGTTGCCGGAGCCGGTTATCTCCTGGCAGCCGATGAGCGCGTAGTCGCGCGCGTCGCGCAGCGTAAAGCCCAGCTCGCGCATCGCGGCGGGGATGATGACTTCGTCGTTCTGGTAGAGCGGGAGGCCGCCGACGAGGCGGTTGACCTCTATCGCGCAGTCCCAGAGCTCCTTCGGCGTCCCCTTGTGCACGCGCAGGGATATGGTCGGATCGTGCAGGCTGAGGCGGCCGAGCGTCTCGAGCGTCATGAACGTGACAGGATTGCTCGCGTCCTCGCCGGTATCGGGGTCGACGCCGCCGACGGTCGTGTGCAGGTAGGTGTTGCCTATGCCTATGATGACGGTCAGCGGGCCGACGCCGCCGTTATAGAAGCTGTTTATCTTCATGAAGAAGCAGTCGGTTATCTCCTGCGCCTCGTCCGGGGTCAGGCGGCCTGCCTCGAGGTCGGCCTTGAGATACGGCCACGTGTACTGGTCGAAGCGGCCGAATGAGCCGATATCCACGACGCCGGACATGGAGATCATCATCATATAGAGAAGCGTCATCTGGCAGGCCTGCCGGAAGGTCCTCGCCGGGTTCTCGCTTATCCAGAAAAGGTCCTCCGCCATGCTTCGGAGCTCGGCCGCGCGGGCCGGGTCGGAGCATTCCTCCGCGGCGGCGCGGCAGGTCTCCCCGTAGCGCCGCATGAGCGTCTCGGCGCCCTCGCAGACTATCTCGACGGAGTTATAGAACATGTATTTGTTGACCTCGTCGCCCATGAGGTCGTTTCTGTGCGCGTCCATCCATGCCCGCGCCTCGGCGCGGAGCGAGGCGTAGCCGCGTTCGAGGATCTTTTTGTAGCCGGGGGTGGAGTGCCCCGCCGGCATCATCACCAGCGGCATCTTCTCCCCGAAGGAGCGCACGCCCAGCCTGTCGAGCTCGTCGAAGCCCTCCGGCTGCCATGCGGCCGCCATGTCGGCTATCGTTTTGCCCTTCCAGAATTCGCGGACCTCGCGCAGCGTCTCGAAGTCCTCCTGAGCCATGACAAGGCGCAGCTCATCCGTCGGCGGGTTGTGGTAGAGCCCGTCGGCCTCCTTCTTCCATGCGCCGCTCTCGACGAGGTTGACGTAGAGATTGCCGCCGCCCCAGCGCGGGTCGAGGCGCACTCCGCAGAAGAATTTCGTGTTGTTCGCGACGAGCATCTCGTGCGGCTCGACGCGCGTCGTCATCTCCTCGCACATCGCCTTGAAGATGAGGGCGTTGCGAATGACGGGGACGACGGACTCATATTTGCGCATCGCGTCCGTGACGATGCGGCAGCGCTCAGAATCGACGTGGAAAAGGCGCTCGCGCACGCGCTCGTGCATGACGCGCATGCGCTCGGTAACGGGTCGGAATTTATACATAAGGCGGTCCTCCGGCTTGGCAGAATTTGTTTCAGTCCGATTTTTCGTACATCAACACCATAATAAACGCGCGGGCCGCAAAATGCAACCCGCGCGTATAAGATTTGCGCTCAGAGCAGATCGCTGAGCTTCTTGCCGAAGAAAAAATCGTGGGTGAGCTTATCGAACTCGGCCCAGAGGGGGAGCGTCGGGCACTCGGCCGCGCGCGGGCAGGGCTCGACGCCGCTCGACAGGCACGCGACCGTCGCCAGCGAGCCCTCCGTCAGCTCCAGTATCTCGCCGACGGAGTATTCCTCCGGCCTGCGCAGGAGCTTATAGCCGCCGCCCTTGCCGCTGACGCCGCTGACGAGCTTTCCGTCGACGAGGTCCTTGACGATTATTTCGAGATATTTCTTCGAGATGCCCTGCCGCTCGGCGACGTCCCTGAGGGGGACGTGGGCCTCCCCGCCGTGCCGGGCGAGGTCGAGCATGACGCGCAGAGCGTAGCGTCCTTTCGTGGATATCATGTTTTTCGCCTCGGTTTTTCGTTTTTACCTATTCTACCGCAGGGTAAATAGGAAAATCAAGCCCTTTTTCAAAGTTTTTACAAAAAACCTATTGACACAGTAGGCGAATAGGTTTATATTACGAACAACCAAAGGGGGAAACGCCATGAAGATATACGCCGACAACGCGGCCACGACGAAGCTCGGCCGCGCCGCTCTGGAGGCCATGCTGCCCGTCATGGAGGAGGAGTACGGCAATCCGTCCTCGCTCTATGAGCTGGGCCAGCGGGCGAAGGAGATCCTCGAAAAGGCGCGCGCGGAGATCGCCGCCGTCATAAACGCGGACCCGCGCGAGATAATAATCACCTCCGGCGGCAGCGAGGCCGACAATCAGGCGCTGCTCTCCGCCGCCGACCGGGGCAGGAAGACCGGCAGAATGCATATAGTCTCCACGGCGTTTGAGCACCACGCCGTCCTCCATACGCTGGCCAAGCTCGAAAGGGAAGGCTTCGAGGTAACTCTCCTGCCTGTCCATGAGGACGGGCTCGTCCGGCCTGCGGAGCTCTCCGCGGCGATCAGGGACGATACCTGCCTCGTCTCGGTCATGTACGCCAATAACGAGATAGGGACGATACAGCCCATCGCCGAGATAGGCGATATCTGCGCCGCGCGCGGGGTGACGTTCCATACCGACGCCGTGCAGGCCGTCGGGCATCTGCCCATAGACGTGCGCGCACAGAATATATGTATGCTCTCCGCCTCGGCGCACAAGTTCCACGGCCCGAAGGGCGTCGGCTTCCTCTATGTGAAGAAGGGCACGCCGCTTATAAATCTCATCGAGGGCGGCGCGCAGGAGAGCGGCCGCCGGGCCGGCACGGAGAACGTCGCCGCCGCGGTCGGAATGGCCGCCTCGCTCAAGGACTCCGCCGCGCACATGGCCGAAAACGCCGAGCGAATGCGATGTATACGCGATAGGCTCATAAAGGGCCTCGCCGCCATCCCGCATTCCGCGCTCAACGGAGACGCGGAAAAACGCCTGCCGGGCAACGTCAATTTCTGCTTCGAGGGCATAGAGGGCGAATCGCTCCTGCTGCTGCTCGACGACAGGGGCATCTGCGCCTCGTCCGGCAGCGCCTGCACCTCCGGCTCGCTCGATCCCAGCCACGTCCTGCTCGCCATAGGCCGCGTGCACGACGTCGCCCACGGGTCGCTCCGCCTCACGATAGGCGAGGACGCGACCGAGGCCGAAGCGGACTATATCGTCAAAAACGTAACGGAGGTCGTCGAATACCTGCGGAGCTTCTCTCCCATCTGGCGCGACCTCGAGGCCGGCAAAAAGCCGTATATACTTTAAGGAGGCGCAGAAAATGGCTCTTTACAGCGAAAAGGTGATGGATCATTTCCGCAATCCGCGCAACGTCGGCGTCATCGAGGACGCGGACGGCGTCGGCGAGGTCGGAAACGCCAAATGCGGCGATATAATGAAGATGTATCTGAAGATAAAAGACGGCGTCGTGACAGACGCCAAGTTCGAGACGTTCGGCTGCGGCAGCGCCATAGCCTCCAGCTCAATGGCGACCGAGCTCATCATCGGAAAGCCCCTGTCCGAGGTCAGGGAGCTGACGAACAAGGCCGTCGCCGAGGCGCTCGACGGGCTTCCCGCATATAAGATGCACTGTTCGGTCCTTGCCGAGGAAGCGATAAAAAACGCGCTCGACGACTATTATTCGAAGCATCCCGAAGCGAAAGCCTGAGCGTTTCCCGAAAAAACGGCCGGGCCCGGCGATCTGCGCCGGGCCCGGTCTTTCGTTGCCCGGCAAGCGAGCGAAAAGCACCGGAAAGGGCCGCTTACGAGCGGCAGGGGTCCGAACCCCCGGACTTAAGTCTGCGTCATTCCGCGAAGAGCGGGGTGGAAAGATAGCGGTCGCCCGTGTCGGGCAGGAGGACGACGATGGTCTTGCCTTTGTTTTCCGCCCTTTTGGCGAGCTCGATCGCCGCGTGCAGCGCCGCGCCGGAGGAGATGCCGACGAGGACACCCTCCGTCCGGCCTATCCTTCTCCCGGCGGCGAAAGCGTCGTCGTTGGAGACGGGGATTATCTCGTCATAGACGCCCGTGTTGAGCACGTCGGGGACGAAGCCCGCGCCTATGCCCTGTATCTTGTGCGAACCGGCGCGCCCCTCGCTGAGGACGGGGGAATCCGCGGGCTCGACGGCGACGACCCTGACCGCGGGATTTTTCGACTTGAGGTATTCTCCGACTCCGGTTATGGTGCCGCCCGTGCCGACGCCGGCGACGAAGACGTCCACGGCGCCGTCGGTGTCGTCCCATATCTCGGGACCGGTCGTCGCGCGGTGCACGCCGGGGTTGGCGGGGTTGACGAACTGGCCGGGGATGAAGCTGTTCGGTATCCCGGCGGCGAGCTCCTCGGCCTTGGCGATGGCGCCCTTCATGCCCTTGGCGCCCTCCGTGAGCACGAGCTCCGAGCCGTAGGCCTTCATGAGCTGGCGGCGCTCGACGCTCATCGTCTCC
>JAEFAK010000145.1 GCA_016287555.1 Oscillospiraceae bacterium | reverse complement strand
CTTCTTGAACTCGTCGAAGCCCTCGGTGCGGTTTTCCACATAGAAGTGGTCATAGGTGTCGTCCACGATCCACTGATAGGCGATGGCGGCCGCCAGGGCGGTGTCGGTGCCGGGACGCGGGGCGAACCAGGTGCCGTCCATGACGGCGTTGGTGTAGTTGTAGAACGGGTCGATGAAGACGCACTTCATGCCCATCTCCTTCATCCACACGCGCCAGATGTTGCTCTCCTGGCCGGAGTAGATGCCGTGGGTGGAGTCGGGGTCATTGGACCAGAACACGACCATGTCGGTGTTCTTGAAGGCGTCCTGCAGCAGGTCGAACTGCTCGGGCTGGCCCAGACGCCAGTAGAAGCCCCACATGTGCGGAGCGCCCCACATCCAGCCTTCCCAGGAGTCGGGGTTGTCCAGGATGGGCGTGTAGTTGAGCATGGAGAAGAAGCGGCCGAACGGAGCCATCTTGTAGCCGACGATGCCCCAGTTGTGGTGGGAGCCGGTGATGGCGGTGATGGCGTGGCCGTCAAAGACACCGTTTTCGTCGCGCGGGGCGAGACGGTTGATCTCCTTGGCGATGATGGTCGCGGCCTCGTCCCAGGAGATGCGCTCATATCCGGAGATGCCGCGGTTCTGCGGGTTGCGCTCGCCGTCGGGATCCCAGTCGACTCTCTTCATGGGATAAAGGATGCGGTCCTCGCTGTAGAGCCTGTTCTTCTCGGCGAGGATGTTCTGCGCGATGCGCATTGCCTTCGGGGGAGAATACTTCTTGCCGTTCCTGTCCACCACAGTCCACGGCTTCGGATAATCCTCCTCGGGCACCTGGAGCGGCCTGATCCTCGTGATCTTGCCGTCCTCGACGTACACGGAGATAGGACCTCCGGTAGTCAGATTGGTGTAAACCTTTTCCATTTTCTCTCACTCCTCATATTTGATACGTTACCGTTTTAAGCTTTCACGCCCGGGCTCCGCCGCGGGCTTTTCTCCTGCCGCAGGGCATTACACGGCATTATTCAGATATAGTATAAACTTTGGTATAGTTCTAATGTCAAGAGCCTTTTGAAAAATAAAAGCGCGGAAATCTCTTTCCGCGCGAAAACCGGAGAAAGAAACAGGGCGCGGAATGATCTCCGCGCCCTGTTCGGTCGATGATCTTTATCTCTTGACGAGGACGACCAGCATCTGGCAGGACTCCGTGCCGGTGTTGAGGATGGACTTCGGGGTGTTCGGTCCGCAGTGGAAGGTGTCGCCCTCATAGAGGGTGGTCTTGACTTCGTTCTCGGTGCCGAGCTCGCTCTCGAGGTACATCTGGCCCTTGATGATGTAGTAGATGGACTCCATGGCGTTGGAGCCGTACTCGCAGCCGCCGCCGGGCAGGAAGTGGGACAGGCCCATGGTCACGACGCCGTCGTTGACGTCCTGAGGATCGTGCAGGCGGGTGGTGCGCACGTCGAAGTGCTTGGGAGCCTCGTAGCGATAGGCCTCGTTCTTTCTGGTGATCTTATAGCTCATTGAAAACATCCTTTCAATAAAAATTCGGGTTTGCTTCGCTTTCGCGCGAAATCATTATATCCCCGCCCGGAAAAAAGTGCAAGTCTTTTTCAGCTTTCGGAAAAAGCCGCCGCGGCGTCCTCCGGCGTATTGAGGTTTTCCAGCAGGCGCGGCCCGCCCAGCGACGCGGCGGGGACCGATTTTACGCGGGATATATCGAGCAGCGAACGCATCGAGCGTTTCCCCTCCCGCAGGAGCTTTTCCGCGCGCGGAGCGAGCACCTTTTTATAATAAGCGAAGAGCGGCTCGGGCCTCCCGTCCGCGCCGACGGGGACGCAGGCCTCCGCTTCGCCGCAGGCCGCGACGACCTTCAGCGCCGCCTCGGCGGAGATGAACGGCATATCCCCCGCGCAGACGAAGACGCCCTCGTCCCGCGTGCGCAGGAGCGCCGCGTGGAGCCCGCCCAGCGGGCCGCAGTCCCTGAACACGTCCTCGACCGGCTCGGCGCAGGTCTCGTACTTTCCCGCCTCGGCGACGCAGAGCAGCACCGTATCGAAGCCCCCTGCGAGCTCGCGCGCCGCGCGCTCGACGAGGGTCTCCCCTTCCATGCGGATAAGGAGCTTGTCCTTCCCCATCCTGCTGCTCTTTCCGCCCGCCATAACGGCCGCCGTGGACATATTCCCGCCTCCTGTCGCGTTCAGCATATCACAACGGCCCGCAATATGCAATTATCCGCTCTGCGGTGTTGACTTTTGTCTCATGCGCGTCTATACTACATATATATTGCGCGCTTTTCAAAAACATCATTTTTATTACGCCCGAAAACCCGGGCAAGGAGGCTTTTTTCAATGGAAGACATCTATCTGGTAAGCTGCTGCCGTACCGCCATCGGCTCCTTTGGCGGATCCCTGAAGGACACCCCCGCTCCCGAGCTCGGCGCCATAGTCGCCAAGGCCGCTCTTCAGCGCGCCGGACTTAAGGGCAACGAAGTCGACGAAGTCATGTTCGGCTGCGTCCTGACTGCCGGCCTCGGCCAGAACGTCGCCCGTCAGGTGGCTCTTGCCGCCGGCGTGCCCGTCGAAGTTCCCGCCTACACCGTCGGCATGGTCTGCGGTTCCGGCATGAAGGCCGTCATCGAGGGCGCCCGCGCCATCGCTGCCGGCGACGCCGACATCATCCTCGCCGGCGGCACCGAGAACATGTCCGCCGCTCCGTACCTTGTTCCCACGGCCCGCTTCGGCGCCCGCATGAACAACGTCAAGATGATCGACTCCATGGTCAACGACGGCCTCTGGGAGAAGTACAACAACTACCACATGGGCATGACCGCCGAGAACGTCTGCGATCAGTGGGGCATCACCCGCGAGGAGCTCGACGCCTTCGCGCTCGAGAGCCAGACCCGCACCGCCGCCGCCCAGGCCGCCGGCAAGTTCGACGACGAGATCATCCCCGTCCCCGTAAAGGTCAAGAAAGAGACCGTCGAGTTCAAGGTCGACGAGTTCCCCCGCAAGACCAGCGCCGAGGCGCTTGCCAAGCTGAAGCCCGCCTTCAAGCCCGACGGCGGCCGCGTCACCGCCGGCAACTCCTCCGGCATCAACGACGGCGCCTCCGCGATCGTCATCGCCTCCAAGAAGGCCGTTGAGAAGTACGGCCTCAAGCCGCTTGCCCGCCTCGTCTCCTGGGGCCAGGGCGGCGTCGATCCCGCCATCATGGGCGTCGCTCCCATCTACGCGACCCGCAACGCTCTCGAGAAGGCCGGCCTGACCGTCGCCGATCTCGACCTCGTCGAAGCCAACGAAGCCTTCGCGGCCCAGTCCATCGCGGTCGTCCGCGACCTCGGCCTCGACATGGCGAAGGTCAACGTCAACGGCGGCGCGCTCGCCCTCGGTCATCCCGTCGGCTGCTCCGGCGCCCGCATCATCACCACCCTCATCCATGAGATGCTCAAGCGCGACGACGCCAAGCTCGGCCTCGCCACCCTGTGCATCGGCGGCGGCAACGCTGTCGCCACCATCTGGGAGAAGTGCTGAACCTCTGACCCGGATCCGCGGTACGGCGGGTGAACGCCCGCCGTACCGCGCGGCTTATGACCCTCAAAACCCCGCGCAGACACGCGGGGTTTTTATCAGCAAGGCGATTTGCCCCTAAACGCCCGGAAAAACGGACCGTTTTTTGGCTTTTTCGCCACTTTTTTCAAATTAAGGCAAAGCGCTATTGCGCCTGCGGCGCAATTTAGTTTATAATACTCGGCGGCAAAAAGTGTCTTTGACATTTTTCGCGCCGCGAGAGATGATAATGCTGCGCGAAGCCGCTTTTCCCCGCAAAAAAGGCGCCGGTCTCCGGACCGGGCCGTTTTGATGATTCAATCCAATGGAAGGAGTTTAGTAAGCACATGGTTCTGTCCGAAAAATACCAGCTCATCCGCAAGCTCGCCAGAGACTTCTGCGAAAAGGAGATCCCCAAGGAGCTCCAGGATGAGATAGACCAGACCGGCAACTATCCCCAGGAGCTGCTCGACAAGTTCAAGAAGTACGG
Source organism: Oscillospiraceae bacterium (assembly GCA_016287555.1). Classification (GTDB taxonomy): domain Bacteria; phylum Bacillota; class Clostridia; order Oscillospirales; family Oscillospiraceae; genus RGIG7949. The sequence continues at coordinate 1,007 of JAEFAK010000145.1, read as the reverse complement.
CTTCTTCGGCATCAAGGCTCCCAAAGAGATAGGCGGCCAGGGCGGCGACACTCTCGCCTACTGCATCACCATCGAGGAGATCTCCCGCGTCAGCTCCGTCTCCGCCATCTACGTCTCCGGCGCCAACTCCCTCGGCACCGGCCCGCTGCTCCTCGCAGGCACCGAAGAGCAGAAGGCGAAGTACATAGGCGGAGTCGCCCGCGGCGAACTCTTCCCCTGCTTCGGTCTGACCGAGCCCGGCGCGGGCTCTGACGCCGGCGGCGTCGTCACCAGCGCCGTGCGCGACGGCGACGAGTGGGTCCTGAACGGCCGCAAGGCGTTCATCACCGGCGCCCCCATCGCGGATTTCTGCGTCGTCTTCGCCAAGACCGATCCGAAGCTCGGCTCCAAGGGCATCACGACCTTCATAGTCGACATGAAGCTGCCCGGCGTCTCCTGCGGCAAGGCGGAGAACAAGATGGGCATCATCGGCTGCCCGACCAGCGACGTCATCCTTGAGGACGTCCGCGTGCCCGACAGCTGCCGCCTCGGCGAAGTCAACAAGGGCTTCTCCAACGCCATGAAGACTCTTGACTACGGCCGCCTCGGCGTCGCCTCCCAGTCCGTCGGACTCGGCCAGGCCTGCCTCGAGGAAGCCATCAAGTACGCCAAGGAGCGCAAGCAGTTCGGCCAGCCCATAGCCAAGTTCCAGGCCATCAGCTTCATGATCGCCGACATGGCGACCGAGCTCGAGGCCGCCCGCGAGCTTCTGTACAACGCCGCCGTCACCAAGGATCTCGGCGATCCGAAGGCGAGCATGTACTGCTCCATGGCCAAGTATTTCGCCTCCGAGGCCTGCAACCACATCGCCTACAAGGCCCTGCAGATCCACGGCGGCTACGGCTACATCAAGGATTACCGCATTGAGCGTCTCTACCGCGACTGCCGCATCAACAGCATATTCGAAGGCACGTCCCAGGTCCAGCAGATGGTCATATCCGGCGCGCTTTTGAAGTAAGGAGGGAACA
>JAEFAK010000004.1 GCA_016287555.1 Oscillospiraceae bacterium | reverse complement strand
AAGGGACTCTTTTCCCCGCGCCTCTTCCATGCTCCGGGTTCCGATAAACGCATAAAGAGCCTGCGGCGAAATGCCGCAGGCTCTTTATGCGTTTTGATTGGAAACGGGACAGAGGGATCGTTCCGGGTCTGACCCGGTCCTCGGATCTATCTAAGCTTGGCCGTCTGCTTCTTCATCACCTTTTCGGCGAGTCTCATTGCGAGCATGGCAACGGGAACGACCAGAATGAGCATGACTATAAGGAGGCGGACGTCGCCTATGACCGACGCCATTTTGTCGGCATACCCGGCCGGCATCTCCTCAAGCGCTTCGGCGAGAGAGGCTTCCGTATCGGTCCACCAATGAAAGGCGTAAGCGTAGAACGAGAACGCAAAGGGGATAAAGCTCCAACGAACGCCCTTCAGCGTCTCATACCCTTTCAGCTTTCGGATGAGCTCCGCGATCAGAGCCAGACCGATCAGTCCTATGATCAGCGGCAGATTGCCCTCGCCTGCGATCAGACCGACGATCAGAGCGAAACCGTTGAGGCTGAGCGCGGCCCCGAAGCAGCGCATATTTGCACATACATAGAGGTACACGAAGGCGAACAGTATCGGCAGGATCGTGCCGACGAACGCGTAACACGCGGGATGGATCAGCCCGCAGACCGAACCGACCACGAACAGGGCTATATGAATGATCGCGGCTATGAGTATCTTAAATACCGGGACTTTTTTCATAACGATACCCCTTTTCTATCGCAAACATCGTCTCAAAGCAGGCGCTGCTTATTGCAGGATCCAGCTGATGATACCGTCGTCCGCCGTGAGCGTCAGCACCGTTTGACCGTCGTCGTTCACAGTTATCGTATAAGGCGCGGCTTCCGCTTCGTATTCCAGATTGCTGTACGCCACGTAGATCCCTTCGCCGTCGCCCTTGTCACCGCTGTCCACCGCGTAGGCTTCAAAGTCGGCAGTCTGCGCGCCGTTCATCAGCGTTATGCCGTGGCCGTTTTCGTCGATCGTCATACTCAGCTCAACGGAGGCGTATTCCTCCCCGAACCCGGAGAGGTCCGCTTTCCATGTGCCCGCGAAGCCGAGCTCGCCGAGCTGCTTCAGCGCAGCTTCGGTATGCGCGGAATAGTCCATGTTTTCCAGGCAGAACAGCGCGATAACGCGGCATATCGTCTCTTCGTCGGCGTCTTCGTCTATCCCTGCCGCAAGCCAGTAGGCGTAAGGTCCTACCAGATAGCCCTGCAGTTCTTCGAGATCACGTCCGTAGCGGAACTCGATATGGTAAGTCTCTTCCATGGTGTCTTCCCGCAGGAGGAAATAGTTGAACTCTCCAGCTTCGTTGGCGCTTTTGTATACGTCCACCGGGAACGCCATGGATATCTCCGTTCCCTGATACATCATGGTCTCGGTCCCGCCGACGCTGTATTTTCCAAGATATTCGTATGTATGAGTTTCGGCGGCGCCGTCCGTTCTCTCGACAGTGACGGTATCGTCCCGGAACGTGATTTTCTCTGCGCCGTTGATGAAATCGCAGTCGAAGGCGTAGCCTCCGTCGGCAAAAGCGGCCACAGCCGCCTCGCCGTAGAGTTCCGACGTGATGGCGCCTTGCAGGGCGGAGGTCATATCTGCGGCGTAGTCTTCCCCGACGACCGCGGCGACATAGTCCGTCCAGACAGGCGTCCACGTGTCGCTGATGATCACATCGAACAGGCTGACGTAGGTGGTGCCGTTATCGCCGGCAACGGAGGGGAAAATTCCTCCAAGGCTTTCGGCGTCGGCTGACGCGGCATGAACCGTCATGCCGCCCTCGCAGTCTACGGAAACGGCGCAGGCGGGGTCGCCGACGACGGCGTCCACGAAATCTCTGCCGCCCGTGATGCTTCCGGAAACGGCGCAGCCGACGATCGCGAAGGAGGACATCACGTCGCTGCCCTCCATCATTTCCTTACCCGCACCGACAAGACCGCCGACCGAATCCGTCGTATCAGATACGACGATGGTCACGTCTTCGACCGTGCAGCCGGAGATCTGCGCAGGCGCGGTCGGATCATAAGTGCCGCAGAAGCCCGCCAGACCGCCGACAAGGCGATTGTTCTCTCCGCTGACGGTGATCTCAGTACCGCTTGCCCTGCAGTCGGTCATCTCTGCAGCTCCCCACGGCGCGCCGCAGAGAGCTCCGAAGCCCCAAGTCGCATTGCCCTCTGCGCGGATGCTGCCGCCGATGGATTCGCAGTTTTTGATGGAGCTCATGGTCGTTCCGCCGGCGATAAGCCCCGCGCATGCGCCGTCGTCGCCGAGTACGGTTATATCGGCGGTCGCGATGCAGTTTGAGATAAGATCAAATCCGGTCCCGACTATACCGCCTATCCCCTGCATACCGGTCAGCTTGTTATCTCCGACAAGTTGAATATCCGAAACGGGGCAATTCATAAACTGGAGACCCACGGCGCCGCCCACCAGATATGCCCCGGAAACGTTTACGTCTTTGAGCGTGAAATTGCCTATGTACGCAGCGCCGTTTTCCGTACCGGAAGCGCAGCCGAAAAGGCCGGCGCCCATAGGCGCTTCAGAGGCGACCTTCAGCTTGGAAACCGTATGCCCCGCTCCGTCGAAGGTGCCGGTAAACGCATAATCGGGATGCGGGACCTCGGCGTCCTCCGGCGCATCGGAGAGGGGCTGAAAGGCTCCGATCGGGGCCCAATTGTCATAGCCGGACAGATCGATATCGGCAATCAGAACGTAATGCGCGGTCAGATCGTCGCGGACGCGGTCGAGCTGTTCGGCCGTCGCTATCTGCCAGGGGTCGTCGGCGGTCCCTGTGCCTCCGGCAAAAAGCGAGCCGGTACCGGGTTCGTTCAAATCGCCGCCGGGCGTCGCCGACGGTCCCGTGCCTGCGCAGGCGCTCAGTATGCTCACAAGCACCAGCGCAGCGAGGAGCAGAGATATCGTTTTCTTTTTCATGGGTCGTGTCCTCCTGTTGTTTGAATCTTTTTTGAGCCCGAAGTAGGATCGTCTTGCGGCTCCTTTCATCGGTATCGCGTGTCTTCTTCCCGGCAAAACGGGGCTGAGTTTTTGCGCCGTCCGGTAGTTACCTATAGCTAACTATTAGCTGAAAGAAAACAGCCTCACCGTTTGGACAGCAAGCTGACGTATATGATAATTCCTTAGAATATACTCATTTTTCAGCTCGCGCCATATAAGGCCGCGGCGGTCGTCTCTTTCGGTTAGCTTAAGCTAACCTATCTATATTATATTCCTTTGGCTTACGAAAAGCAAGATGTTTTTTACTGTTTTCAAGAAGTATGTCCGGAGGGTTTGCCGCGGAAGTATTCTGCCTAAGAGTCCGAGACGTCTGCCGAGATGAAGATGGAGATCGAAACAAAACAGAGCCTGCGGCGTTTCCGCAGGCTCTGTTTTTTGAATACTCTGAAAGAAATGCCCTTTACTTCTCCATGAGCTTGACCATAACGGCCTTCTGGGCGTGGAGGCGGTTCTCGGCCTCGTCGAATATCTCGTTCGCGTGAGCTTCGAAGACCTCGTCGGTTATCTCCTCGCCCCTGTGGGCGGGCAGACAGTGGAGCACCATGCAGGCGGGATCGGCGACGGCCATGAGGTCGCCGTTTACCTGATAGCCCGCGAAGGCCTGCGCGCGCTTGGCGGCCTCGCCCTCCTGACCCATGGACGCCCAGACGTCGGTATAGATGACGTCGGCGCCTTTCGCGGCGGCGAAGATGTCGCTCGTGCAGGTGAAGTCGCCGTTGGCCTCGGCCCATTTCATTATCTCCGCGTCGGGCTTGTAGTCCTCCGGGCAGCCTATGGCTACGCTCATGCCAGTCTTGATGCCGCCGACGATGAGGGAATTTGCCATGTTGTTCCCGTCGCCTATGAAGCAGAGGCGGCGGTTTTTCAGCGTCCCCTTATGCTCGCGTATCGTCATCAGGTCGGCGAGCACCTGGCAGGGATGGCAGTAGTCCGTAAGGCCGTTGATGACGGGGATAGTCCCGTACTCGGCGAGCGCCTCGACCTCAGCCTGCTCGAAGGTGCGGATCATTATCCCGTCGAGGTAGCGCGAGAGGACGCGCGCCGTATCCTGAACGGGCTCTCCCCTGCCTATCTGCAGGTCGCGGCTGCTGAGGAAGAGCGCCGCGCCGCCGAGCTGATACATGCCGACCTCAAAGGAGACGCGCGTCCTCGTCGAGGATTTCTGGAATATCATGCCGAGCGTCTTGCCCGCGAGGCGCGGATGCGCGATGCCGTGCTTCTTTTCGAATTTGAGCTGGTCGGCGAGCGCGAGGAGCTCGAAAATCTCCTCGGAAGTCAGGTCGCCGAGCTTGAGAAAATGCTTCATGTCGTTCCTCCGTTCACTTGAGAGCCTCAAGCAGTCTGTCCATGCCCTCGCTGAGCTCCTCCATGGTGATGTTCAGCGGCGGGAGCAGCCTCAGCTTTGTCTTGGCCGTGAGGGTCAGAAGGCACTTTTCCAGGCAGGCCGCGGAGACCTCCGCGAGAGGCTTCTTGCAGCTTATGCCCAGCATGAGACCCATGCCCGACACGCCCTCGACGCCCTGCGCGCCGTTGAGGCGATATCTTATGTATTCGCCCTTGGCGGCGACGCCTGCGAGGAATTCGTCCGTCAGCCTGTTGACGACGCTGAGCGCGCCCGCGCAGGAGACGGGGTTCCCGCCGAAGGTGGAGCCGTGGCTGCCGGCGTCGAGCGTATTTTCCACGCGGGGGCCGAGCAGGCACGCGCCTATGGGAAGACCGCCTCCGAGGCCCTTCGCCGTCGAGACTATATCAGGCGACAGGCCGAAGTGCATATAGGAGAAATACTTGCCCGTGCGGCCGTTGCCCGTCTGCACCTCGTCGCAGATGAGCAGGAGGCCGTACTTCTCGCAGACCTCCTTCACGGCGGCGATAAAGTCCTCGGAGAGGACGTTTATCCCGCCCTCGCCCTGCACGCACTCGATCATGACGGCGCAGGCGTTCCCCTCTGCCGCGAGAGCGCGCAGAGAATCGGGATCGGCGGGGTCCGCGTAGGCAAAGCCCGCCGGGAAGGGGCCGAATTTCGTGTGGAAAACGTCCTGCCCCGTCGCGGCGAGGGTAGCGAGCGTCCGGCCGTGGAAGCTGTTTTTGAGGGTTATGACCGTCGAGCGGCTCTCGTCGCCTACGGCGTCGAACGCCCATTTGCGGGCCGTCTTTATGGCGCACTCGTTGGCCTCGGCCCCGGAATTGCCGAAGAAGACCTTCTTGATCCCGGTCTTCGCGCTGAGCGCGCGGGCGAGCATGACGCAGGGCTCGGTGTAATAGAGGTTGGAGGTGTGCTGGAGCTTTCCGAGCTGCGCCGTCACTGCGGCGACCCACTCGGAGTCTGCCGCGCCGAAGCAGTTGACGCCTATTCCGCTTCCGAAGTCTATATACTCCTTGCCATCGGCGTCGGTGAAGGTCGCGCCGTGCCCGCTCACGAGGACGGGCGGGAAGCGGTTATATGTGTTGGCGACGTATTTTTTATCGAGCTCTCTGATATCCATCGTTCAGCCTCCGAGGAACATCGTTCCGAGCCCCTCGTCCGTGAGGAGCTCGATAAGTATCGAATGGGGCACGCGCCCGTCGATGACGAAGACCTTGCTCACGCCGCGGCGGATGGCCTCGACGCAGCACTCGACCTTCGGGATCATGCCGCCGGAGATGACGCCCTCGCTGATGAGCTGCGGCACCTCGCTGACGTTGAGCTTGCTAATGAGGGTCGAGGGGTCGGAAGTGTCGCGCATGAGCCCGGCTATGTCCGTCATCGTGAGCAGGCTCTCGGCGCGGAGCTTTCCGGCTATGGCCGAGGCCGCGGTATCCGCGTTTATGTTGTATACGTTGCCCCTGTCGTCGCAGCCGACGGTCGAGACGACGGGGATATAGCCCTTTTCGAGCAGGTCGGTGATGGGCTTGATGTTGACGGAGGTGATGTCTCCGACGAAGCCGAGGCGCTCGTCCATGGGCTTTGCCTCTATCAGCTTCCCGTCGAGCCCGCAAAGGCCGATGGCCCTGCCGCCCGCCTCGCCTATGAGGCCGACGAGGCTCTTGTTGACCTTGCCCGCGAGGACCATCTGGACTATCTCGATGCTCTCGGCGTCCGTCACGCGCAGCCCGTCGACGAATTCGCTCTTTTTGCCGACCCGGGCGAGCATGTCCGTTATCTCCGGGCCGCCGCCGTGGACGAGCACGACCTTCACGCCTATGAGCGAGAGCAGCACGAGATCGCCCATGACGGCGCGCTTGAGCTCCTCGTTCTTCATGGCGTTGCCGCCGTACTTGATGACGATGATCTTGCCTGTGTATTCCTGGATATTGGGGAGGGCCTCGATGAGTATCTGTGCCCTCTGGGCGTTAGTAAGCTCCATCATGTCCTGTAATCTCCGTTTATCTTCACGTAGTCGTAGGAGAGGTCGCAGCCCCAGGCGCACGCGTCCGCGCCGCCCTCGGACATGGAGATCTCAATGACTATCTCCTTTTCTAGCAGGATCTTCTTGGCGAGCTCCTCATCGAAATCGAGCCCGCGCCCGCCCTCGCAGACGACTATCCTGCCCGCCGCGGAGGAAAAGGCGACGTCCACCCCGTCGGGATCGAAGCTTTCGCCGGAATAGCCCATCGCGCAGAGCACTCTGCCCCAGTTCGCGTCAGCGCCGAACATCGCCGCCTTGACCAGCGACGAGCCGATGACGCTCTTGGCGATGACGGCGGCCTGCTTGCTGCTCGCCGCGTCCTTTACCGCGCAGGTGACGAGGTGGTTGGCCCCCTCGCCGTCGGCCGCCATCTTCTTGGCGAGCGTCACGCAGACGGCGGTGAGCGCGTCGAGGAACACCCCGTAGGCCGCGTCGGCATTTTCAATGAGAGCGTTGCCGGCGGCTCCGTTGGCGAGGATGACGCAGGAATCGTTGGTGGAGGTGTCGCCGTCGACGCTGATGCAGTGGAAGCTCGCGTCGGCCGCGGTCAAGAGCGCTTTTTTGAGCATGGGAGCGCTTATGGCGCAGTCCGTGGTGATGTAGCAGAGCATCGTCCCCATATTGGGGTGGATCATGCCGCTGCCCTTGGCTATGCCGCCTATGGTGACGGTCTTTCCGCCGAGCTCGAAGGAGACGGCGAATTCTTTTTTGACCGTGTCCGTCGTCATTATGGCGAAGGCCGCGGCGTCGGAGCCGGTCTCCGAAAGCGCCTTCGCGGCGACGGCGACGCCGTCCTCTATGGCCTCGATATTGAGCTTCTTGCCTATCACGCCCGTCGATCCGACGAGGACCTTGGCGGGCTCCGTTCCTATGGCGGCGGCTGCCGCGGCGCCCATCCTGCGGGCGTTTTCCATGCCCTCGGGCGCGCAGGCGTTGGCGTTGCCGCTGTTGGCGACGATCGCGCGGGCGACGCCGTTCTCCAGCAGCTCCTTATCCAGCAGCACGGGCGCGGCCTTGACGACGTTTTTCGTAAAGATGCCCGCGGCGGCGGCGTCAACGTCGGAAACTATGAGCGCGAGGTCGAACTTCCCCTCGCTGTATTTATCCCATGCTTCGCCGGGCTTTCTCTTTTTGACGCCGCAGTTGACGCCGGCGGCCCTGAAGCCCTTGGCGGCGGTCACGCCGCCCTCGATTATCTTCATATCGGACGCCCCCTTTCAGTTACTTCTGAACAAAGCGGTTATTCAGACGGCAAGCCCTTCGGTCTCGCCGAAGCCGAGCATGACGTTCATGCACTGCACGGCGGAGCCGGAGGCTCCCTTGCCGAGGTTGTCGAATCTTGAGATGAGCAATATGCGATCGGCGTTGCCGCGGACGGTTATCTCCATGGCGTCGCTTCCGGAGAGGCCGCCGCCGGAGAGGAAGCCATCCTCGTCCGCGCCGTCCTTGAATTTCACGACCGGGCCCTTGTAAAGCCCGGCATAGACGGCCTTAATATCCTCAATGCCGAATCCAGGATTCAGCTGCGAGGCGAAGACCGGGACCGTCGTCATCATTCCGGCATAGTAATCCGAGACTATGGGGCAGAAGACGGGCTCGCTGTCTATCCCGCAGACGGCCTTCATCTCCGGCAGATGCTTGTGCGTCTGGGTAAGGCCGTACTGCCTCGGCGCGTCGAGCAGGACGTCCCGCTCCGCGGCCTCGTAGCCCGCGATCATCTTCTTGCCGCCGCCGCTGTACCCCGTCACGCTGTGGCATGTAAGCAGCGCGGAGGCGGGCAGGATACCCGCCGAGACGAGCGGATATACCAGCGAGATGAAGCCGGAGGCGTGGCAGCCGGGATTGGCGACGCGCTTCGCGTTTTTTATCGCCTCGCGGCGCTCCGGCGAGAGCTCCGGAAAGCCGTAGGTCCAGCCGGGAGCCGTCCTGTGCGCCGTCGAGCAGTCGATGATGCGCACGGCGGGGTTTACAGTCATGGCGACAGCCTCGCGGGCCGCGTCGTCCGGCAGGCAGAGTATCGCGAGGTCGCAGGAATTGAGCGCGTCGGCTCTCGCCGCGGCGCTCTTGCGCTCGGCCTCGGGAAGCTTCATCAGCTCTATGTCCGCGCGGCCGGCGAGCCGCTCATGTATCCGGAGGCCGGTCGTGCCCTCGGCGCCGTCTATGAACACCTTATACATGTCTATATCCCCAGTATCTTTTTCAGCTGCTCCGCCTGCGCGAGCACGGAATCGGGATTTGCCGCCCCGAGCGAGGCGCGCCGGGCGACTATGCCGTCGAGGTCTATGGCCTCATAGAGGCTCTCGTCGAATATCGGGTCTATGGCCCTGTACTTTTCTATCGGAAGGCTCTCCAGCGTCTCGCCGGAGGCTATGCACTCGGCGACCAGCCCGCCGACGAGCTTGTACGCCGTCCGAAACGGCATGCCCCGCCCTGTCAGCCAGTCGGCGAGGTCTGTCGCGTTTAAAAAGCCGGCGGAGGCGGCCCTGCGCATATTCGCCGGGAGCGGCTCCATGGTCTTCAGCATCGGCGCGAGGACGGTCAGGCAGGCCTCGACGGTGTCGAACGCGTCGAAGACGGCCTCCTTGTCCTCCTGCATATCTTTATTATAAGCCAGCGGCAGACCCTTGAGCACCGTCAGCATGGCGACGAGATCGCCGTAGACGCGGCCTGTCTTTCCGCGGATGAGCTCGGCCATGTCGGGATTTTTCTTCTGCGGCATGATGGAAGAGCCCGTCGTGAACGAGTCGTCGAGCTCGATGAACTTGAATTCCCAGCTGCTCCAGAGGATGAGTTCCTCCGCCATGCGCGAAAGATGCGCCATCAGCAGCGAGAGCGCCGCGAGCAGCTCCACGCAGAAGTCCCTGTCGGAGACGGCGTCCATGCTGTTGAGCATGGGCCCGTCGAAGCCGAGGGAGGCGGCTGTCATGCGTCTGTCGGTCGGGTACGAGGTCCCGGCGAGCGCGCAGGCGCCGAGCGGGGATTCGTTCATGCGCTTTTTCGCGTCCTCCAGCCTGCCGATATCGCGGGAGAGCATCATGGCGTAGGCCATGAGATGCTGCCCGAAGGTCACGGGCTGGGCGCGCTGGAGGTGGGTATAGCCGGGCATTACCATGGCGGCGCACTCGACGGCGCGGTCTGTCAGCACGGAGGCGACGGCCTTTATGAGCTCCGCGACGTCCTCGGTCTTCGTGCGCAGGTAAAGCCGCAGGTCGGTCGCGACCTGATCGTTGCGGCTGCGGGCCGTGTGAAGGCGCTTGCCCGCTTCGCCTATGCGCGCGGTGAGCTCCTGCTCCACGAACGTATGTATATCCTCGCAGGACTCGTCGATCTTCAGCGCGCCGGCGTCGATATCGTCAAGTATCTTCCCGAGGCCCTCGAGGATGGCGTCCATGTCCTCGCGGGAGATTATCCCCTTCGCGCCGAGCATGGCCGCGTGGGCCATAGAGCCCTCGATATCCTCAAAATACATGCGGCTGTCGAAGCCGATGGAAGCGTTCAGCTTCGCGGCGACCTCGTCGACGTCCTTGGCGGCCCTTCCCGCCCAAAGCTTATCCGGCATGTCTTCCTCCAAATGAGTTTATTTTTTCCCGTCCACCATGGCCTGGACCTTGATGGGCAGCCCGTAGAGATTGATGAAGCCCGTGGCGTCGGTCTGATCGTAATCGCTCTCGCCGAAGGTCGCTATCTTCTCGGAATAGAGCGAGAAATCGCTCCAGACGCCCGCGCGGATGATGTTGCCCTTGTAGAGCTTGAGCCTGACCTTGCCGGTCACGCGCTCCTGCGTCTTGTCCACGAACGCCGCCAGCGCCTCGCGCAGCGGAGTGTACCACTGGCCGTTGTAGACGAGCTCGGCGTAGGTTATGCTCATCCTCTGCTTTTCGTGCGCGGTCATCTTGTCAAGGCAGATGCTCTCGAGGACGCTGTGGGCCTTGTAAAGTATCGTGCCGCCCGGAGTCTCGTAGACGCCGCGGCACTTCATGCCGACGAGCCTGTTTTCGACGATGTCGAGAAGGCCGATACCGTTGGCGCCGCCTATCTCGTTGAGCTTGAGGATGATATCCTTGGCGCTCATCTTCTTCCCGTCGAGCGCGACGGGGACGCCCTTATCGAAATCGAGCTCAATATACGTCGGAACGTCCGGCGCGTCAAGAGGAGAAACGCTCATTTCGAGGAAGCCGGGCTTTTCGTACTGCGGCTCGTTGCCTGTATCCTCAAGGTCGAGGCCCTCGTGAGAGAGATGCCAGAGGTTTTTGTCCTTGGAGTAGTTGGTCTCGCGCGTTATCTTCAGGGGGATGTCGTGCGCCTCGGCGTAGTCGATCTCCTCCTCGCGGGATTTGATGTCCCACTCGCGCCACGGGGCGATGATCTTCATCTCCGGGGCGAAATGCTTAATCGTCAGCTCGAAGCGGACCTGGTCGTTGCCCTTGCCCGTGCAGCCGTGGCAGATGGCGTCGGCGCCCTCGGCCTTGGCTATCTCGACGATGCGCTTGGCGATGACGGGGCGCGCGAACGACGTCCCGAGCAGGTACTCCTCATAGACCGCGCCCGCCTTCATGGTCGGGATGATGAAATCGTCGACGAATTCATCCGTGAGGTCCTCTATGTAGAGCTTGGAGGCGCCCGTCTTGAGGGCCTTTTCCTCGAGCCCCTCGAGCTCGTCGTCCTGCCCGACGTTGCCGGAGACGGCGATGACCTCGCAGTTATTGTAGTTTTCCTTCAGCCAGGGGATGATGACCGAGGTATCGAGCCCGCCGGAATACGCCAGCACTACTTTTTTGATATCTTTCTTATCCATTTCAAAGCCTCCGCTTCAAGATTCTTTTATTGATATGTACAGCATTATACTCCTGCTTTGCAATTTGTCAATAATTATTCAGCAAAATTTGAATATTTGGTGGATATGTTCAATTTATCCCTATAATTCGGCAGTTTTAGCGCATATTCATACATCTTCGCGCTGATTTCGGCCTCAGCGGGCGCCCGGGGCGCGCTCCGGAGGGCCTGAAGGCGGCGCGGGACGCGGCTCCGCGGCACTCTTAAGCAATTGAATAAAGGAAAAATGGCTCTTGAAAGAGGGCCGATTGTGTGCTATTCTACTCGTGTATCGTGTGTTTTGCACGCTGATAACGGCATGTGCCTGCCGCAGCCGCATCGCGCAAGGGCAGGATATGAACTATTATTCCACTTATTCCACCACTATTTGAAGGAGGATACCAAATGGCAAAAATAATCTCTGTTGAAGAAGCCATTGACATGATCCCCGACGGCGCTTCGATAATGATCGGAGGCTTCATGGGCTGTGGCAACCCGCACAAGCTGGTCGATGCTCTTGCCAAGAGCGGCAAAGGCAACTTCACCCTCTTCTGCAACGACGGCGCTATGCCTGTCGGCCCCTGCGGCGAGGAATACTACGGCGTCGCGAAGCTGATCCACAATAAGCAGATCAAGAAGATGTACGCCACCCACGTCGGCCTCAACCCCGAGATCGCCGAGCAGAGCAACTCCGGCGAGCTCGAGCTCATCCTCACCCCCCAGGGCTCCTACGTCGAGATGATCCGCGCCGGCGGCGCGGGCCTCGGAGCCGTCATCACCCCGACGGGCGTCGGCACGATAGTCGAGGACTACGAGCACGTCATCGGCCGCATGGAGATAGAGGGCAAGACCTACCTCATCGAGAGACCCTACCGCGCGGACTTCGCGCTCATCGCCGGATACAAGATAGACAAGGCCGGCAACATCTGGTATAAGGGCACGACGCGCTGCTTCAGCGTCGCCATGGCCACCGCCGCCGACGTCGTCATCGCCGAGGCGGACAACCTCGTCGAGATCGGCGAGATAGAGCCGGAAGACGTCGTTACCCCGGGCGTCTACGTCAAGTACATCGTCGAAGGAGGAATTGAAAATGGATAAGGAAGAAATAAAGAGCTTTATCGCCAAGCGCGTCGCCAAGGAGATGCACGACGGAGACGTCGTCAACCTCGGCATAGGCCTCCCCACGCTCATCCCCCAGTTCCTTCCCCCTGATATCCACGTCATAATCCAGGTCGAAAACGGCGTTATCGGAACGGGTACCGTTACCGAAGAGAACATCATCCCGCATCACGCCGTCGACTCCAGCGGCGTTCCCACCGTCGCCGCTCCGCACGGCTGCTACATCGACTCCAACACCTCCTTCTCCCTCATCCGCGGCGGTCACGTCGACTGCACTGTCCTCGGCTCGCTCGAGGTCGACGAGAAGGGCAGCCTCGCCAACTGGATAATCCCCGGCAAGAAGGTGCCCGGCATGGGCGGCGCGATGGACCTCGTCGTCGGCGCGAAGAAGGTCATAGTCGCCATGGAGCACACCAACAAGGGCAAGCCCAAGATCCTCAAGAAGTGCACTCTTCCCCTCACCGCCGTCGAGGCCGTCGACCTGATCGTCACCGAGATGGGCGTCATGGAGATCACCCCCGAGGGCATACTCCTCACCGAGTACAACCCCGAGTTCACCCTTGAGCAGATCCAGGCCGCGACCGAGGCTCAGCTTATCATCAGCCCGAACCTCAAGCCCATGGTCTGATCGCCCGAATAGCGCATAAAACGCGGACCGCTGAGACATCTCAGCGGTCCGTTTTTTTGTGTTTGAATAGCTCCGCGGGGCGCGGAAGGATACCGGTTCGGGGCTGCGCGCCTTCCTGTATTTCCTGCCCTTACCTATATTTCCTTATACATCGCGGGGGCGTCGTCCTTGCGGGCGTTCTCAGCCACTGAGACGACCTCCACCTTCGTATTTCTCGATCCGAGCGTCAGCTCGATGACGTCGCCCGGCTTTATCTCAAGCGAGGCGCGCGCGACCCTTCCGTTGACACTGACCAGTCCCGCGTCGCAAGCCTCGTTGGCGACGGTGCGCCGCTTTATAAGGCGCGAGACCTTCAGATACTTATCCAGCCTCATTTTCGTTTTCCTCCGTCTTATCGTCCGTGCTCCTCATCGGTATCCTCTTCTGGAAGGAGATGAACACCGTCGTCAGCACTATGGCGAGCATCATGCAGCCTATGAAGACCATCTCGCCCGACCTCTCGCCCTTTTTGCAGACGATGGCCGTGAAGCCTATCTCGATGAGCTCGGTCAGTATCTCCAGCGCGAGCGCATACCACGAGGCCTTCTTCATGCGGCCGAAGCCGCGCTTATACTGCAACGGAGTCATCTTCCGCGCGAAGGGTATCGCGTAGAAAAGGCCCGCGATGATGAAGCAGAGGGGTATCGCCAGCGCGATATACGGGATCATGACGTAGAGCCGCAGCGTGCCCTCCGCGCCGCTCAGGCCGGACACGGCGTAGGCTGCGGCGATGAGCAGGGCGAATGCGGCGCAGGCGATCCGAATGCGCAGCACGCCGTCGTTTTCCCCGTTTACGTAGAGGTACGGCCCCTTATAGTCGTATTCCCCCGTCATTCCCAGCTGAAGATCGGAAAATTCTTCTTTTTTCATATCTCTCCTCCGGCTCAAAGCCGACCGGCTTTTCCAAGCAGTTCCTCCGCGTTGCGGCGGACGGCGGCGAGCGTCTCCGCCTCGAAGGGCGAGGGCAGCTCCGCCAGCTCCAGCAGCCCGGCAAAGGTCTTTTTTCCCCCGGCCCGCGCGAACGCGAGGAATTTCTCCATCGCTTCCCTTCCCCCGCCGGCAAAGCCGAACGCGGCGGTCTGCGCAAGGCCGTAGTCGATGTAGTAAAACGGCTCCTCGAATATGTGGCTCTGGCGCTGCCAGTGCTTCCCTTCGCCGAAAAACGGCGTCGTTCCGTCGAGCCGCACCCAGGGCATATATTCTTTTATGAGCCCGCGCCAGACGTCGTGGCGCTCTTCCGGCGTCATCTCCGGTGAGTCATAGACAGCGTGCTGGAAGGCGTCGACCATGGCGGCGTAAGGGATGAGGCAGACGGCCGATGCCATGTGGGAAGCTTCGTATCTGCCCGCATCCGCGCCGAAAAACAGGTCGGCGCGCGGCATGGCGAGAAGCTCCATGCCCATGGCGCAGGTCTCCTGCGCCTCCATGGTCGGCAGGCGCAGAGCCTCTGGAGCTATATCTCTCGCGCACCAGGTCGCGAAAGCGTGGCCCAGCTCGTGGGTGAGCGTCGTGACGTCCGCTCCGGTACCGGACAGATTGGCGAAGACGAACGGCATCCCGAAATCCGGGAGCTGCGCGCAGAAGCCTCCGCCTGCTTTTCTTTCGCCCGTACCTATATCGAAAGCGCCTGCTGCGAGCATGCGCTCGGCAAACTCCCCCGTCTCCGGCGAGAGTTCCCGCAGCAGCGCCACCGCCGCGTCCTTTATCCTTCCCGGCTCGGCGCGCGGATCGCCGCCCGGACTGCGCGGGAGCGTATCGGCAAAGTCGAGCGGGTAATCAAGCCCCGCCTCGGCGGCCCTTCGCCTATACATCGCCTCTGCAAGCGGGACGAGCTCGCGCTTCGCGGCCTTTCGAAAGCCTTCCGCATCCTCCCTGCCGAAGCAGCGCTCCATGCGCCTGTAGGCAAGGTCGGTGTATTTTTCAAAGCCGAGCCTTTTCGCCTCCTCCGAGCGGAGAGAGACGAGGCCGGCGAAAATGTCATCGAACCTTTTCCCGTTTTCATTGAAGAATGCGCCGACGGCGCGCCAGGCGGCGCGTCTGCGCCCGTCATTCTCCTCCTCGCCTATCGGGGCAGCCTGCGGGAGCGTCACCGTCTCGCCGAAAAGCTCGATCCGGCCGCCGTACAGAACGTCGCAGTATTCCGCGGCGAGGGCGTTCTGCTTTTTTGCCAGCGCCTCGGTCTTTCCGGAGAACAAGGCGGCCTCGGCCTCGAGGCGCTTTATGAATATCTCCCCGTACTTTTCCGCCAGTTCGCCTTTGAGCGGCGAGGCGAGGACGGCGCGGGTCAGCGCGAGGCGGGCCTTTTCCTCCCGCGGAAGGGCCTTTTCGAAAAAGCGGACCTCCTCGCGGTAGAATCCGTCGCCGGTGTCGAGCGAGTAGCGCAGCTGCGCGACGGACCATGCCGTATCGAAATGCCGGACGTCCGCGTCGGCGGAGGCGATGACGGACGCGGCCTCCCCGACGTCCTTCGCGCGGGCAAGCCGGGAGGCATGGCGGCGCATCCCGGCCGCGAAAGCGCGTATATCCGGGCGCTCGTATGGCAGATCCGAAAACCTCATCGCGTTCCTCCGGAGCGTATACCGATCTATGATATATTATCTTCCATTTGCAGCGCGCCGTCAAGCGGATTTTCCCTTCTTCCCGCGCAGGCTCTTTGCGGCGATTAGGCAATATAGACAAAAAGCCGCAAAATGCGCAAAAACCTTGCAAAATCGGCGCAGATGTTGTAAAATCAGGTATAATTTTTCGGATGCGGTGAGACTCCGCATTCAACTAATTTATAATCAAGAAGGGGTACAATCGATGAAGAAAGTTCTCGCTCTGGCGATCGCCGTGATCATGATCTTCGCTCTGGTCGCGTGCTCCGCCAAACCCGCCGCCGATCCCACTCCCGATACCAAGGCCGGTATCACCAAGGACAACATCAAGATAGGCTGCGTCCACATCTCCGATCCTTCGGACATGGGCTACACCTACAACCATGACCTCGGCACCCAGAAGATGATGAAGGATCTGGGCCTGCGCGATGATCAGGTCATCAACAAGTACAACACCCCCGAGGGCTCCGAGTGCGAGACCGCCATCCGCGAGCTCGTCGAGGCCGGCTGCAACATCATTTTTGCCACCAGCTTCGGCTTCGAGGACTACATGGTCACCGTCGCGAAGGATTATCCCGACATCCAGTTCTGCCATGCCACCGGCTACAAGGCCGCCATCGAGAACCTTCCCAACTATCACAACTACTTCGTATCCATCTATGAGGCCCGCTACCTTGCCGGTATCGCCGCCGGCCTCAAGACCGAGACCAACAAGCTCGGCTACGTCGCCGCGTTTGACTTCGCGGAAGTCATCTCCGGCTACACCGCCTTCTACCTCGGCGCCAAGAGCGTCAACCCCGAAGTGACCATGGACGTCATGTATACCAACTCCTGGAACGACCCGACCGTTGAGTCCCAGGTCGCCCAGGCCCTCATCGACGGCGGCTGCGACGTCATCTCCCAGCACTCCGACTCCACCGCCCCCGCCACCACGGCTGCGGCCAACGGCGTATGGCAGTGCGGCTACAACGCCGATATGATCCCCGCCGCCCCGACCGCCTCCCTCGTCTCCGCCCGCGCCGACTGGAGCATCTACCTTGAGTATGCCGTCAACTGCGTGCTCAACGGCCAACCCATAGCCACCGACTGGTGCCAGGGCCTCTCCGAGGGCGCCGTCTTCCTCAGCCCGCTCAACGGCGATATAGCTGCCGAGGGCACTGCTGAAGCCATCGAGGCCGCCAAGGCGAAGCTCCTCAGCGGCGAGATCCACGTTTTTGACGGTCCTCTCACCGGCACCGCTGTCGGCGGCGGCGACGACCTCAACATCCCCGAGGGCGAGTACTTCCACGAGAGCGAGACCGTCTCCGCTCCGTCCTTTGCGTACATCATCCCCGGCATCAACGTCATCAAGGGCTGAGTCCCCTGACCCGCCCTTCGGCGGAAAATATGACGAAACGATCCCCGCGGAAGTATTTCCGCGGGGGTCTTTTTATGTCCGTAAGGCCGCGCGATTTGTATTGATATATCTTCCCGCGGATGATAAAATATATAGTCAGATGAAAATGCTTTCAAGGAGGCTGCGCACATGGCCGAAAACGATGGGAGATCCGCATATCAGAGCGCGCGGAAGCTCGGGCGGAAGTATATATCCGAGCACGCGAACGACGCGGCGCAGGGCTACCTGCCCGTCCTCGAGGACAGGCTCCGCGGCGTCGAGATACTGGGCGAGATAAACCTCGGGCTGCATGAGATCCCCCTGCGCCGCATCATCGGCACGAGGACGGCGATGCGTTCGAACACCTTCGCGGGCAACTGGATGCCCCTGCTCGCGGACGACACGGAGTTCGCCATCAAGTGGCAGAAGCTCTATATGAGCCAGCTCAGCGAGGGCATACGCGAGCCCATCCTCGTCTATGAGTACCTCAACAGATACTACGTGCAGGAGGGCAACAAGCGCGTCTCGACGATGAACTACGTCGGCGCCGCCTCCATTTACGGCAACGTCATCCGCCTCATCCCCCAGCGCGACGAGACCAACCGCGACGTCACGATATACTACGAGTTTCTCGATTTCGACAAGCGGCGCTTCTTCGACAACCTCTGGTTCTCGCATCCGGGCATGTTCACGCGCCTCGTCGAGCAGACGGAAAAATACAAGGAGGAGCATCCGGAGATAACCGAGCCGACCGGCGACGTCATCAACCGCGTCCACCGCTCCTTCAGGACGGCCTACAAGAGCGTCAATCCCGACGTCAAGAACGTCACCACCGGCGACGCGCTCATGGTCTACCTCATGGTCTTCGGCTATCCCTACAACGAGAGCTCCAAGGAGCTCAAAAAGAACATCAAGAGCATGATCCCGCAGCTTCAGGTCTTCAGCGGCGAGCGCAAGACGGATATGCTCGAGGCGACGAAGCTCGATATGTCCTACGAGCCGAAAAAGCTCAAGCCGAAGAAGAACGTGCACGTCGCCTTCGCCTTCGACGGTACGCCCGAGACGAACCCCTGGACGAAGTTCCATGCCGCAGCCGCAGGGCGCGTCGAGCGCAGATACGGCTCGCTCATAAAGATAACCAATCATTTCAACATAGGCGACGGGCCCGACGGCGTCTACGGCGATCTGTCGGCCATTGCCGCCGAGAAGCCGACGATGCTGCTGTGCACCTCGCCGGCGCAGTCCGAGGCGGCGCTGCGCGTCTCGCTGGAAAATCCGGACATCATAGTCATGAACTGCGACATACCGCGCGCCGGGCGCGACCTCGACACCTACTACGTCCGCATGTACGACACGACGTTCCTCTGCGGCGTGCTGGCCGCCCTGCAGAGCGAGACGGGCGTCCTCGGATACATGGACGCGGTGCTCTTCGGCTACGCGCCGACCTACGCGATTAACGGCTTCGCGCTCGGGGCCAAGCTCATCAATCCGCGCGCGAAGATACTCCAGTACGTCCTCAAGGATGTCAACGACTTCCGCGAGCACGATATCGCCTGCCGCGCCTTTGCCGAAAACGGCGCCGACGTCGCCTTCGTGCGCTACTCCGACGAGAACCGTCTCGCCGCCAAGGCGACGCCCGAGACCTACGCTCACGTCTACAGGCTCGACACGAAGACCGGAGCGCGGCTCGACGCGCTCGGCGCGATGACGCTCGACTGGGAGCGCTTCTACGCCAAGTCCTGCGAGGGCCCGATCGAGGGGCGCACGAGCCTGCTTGACAAGCACATCCCCGGCAACCCCATCCACTTCGGCTGGGGCGTCTCCACGGGCATCACGGATATCTTCACGAGCGACGAGGTCGTCGGCCCGAACACGGTCAAGACGGTGCGCCTTTTCCGCGAGCTGGTCGTCGAAGGGCGGCTCAGGCCGTTTGAGGGCCCCGTCACGGACAACACGGGCGTCCTGCGCATAGAGAAGGGCGCTCTTCCGCCGCTGATGCAGATACAGCACATAAGCTGGCTCGACGAATCCATAAGAAAGCTGGAGAACTGACATGAAGCTTCTTGAAGACATGATACGCGAGCGCGGCGAGACACGCCCCGGCGGCATAATCAAGGTCGACGGCTTCCTCAACCACCGCCTCGACTATGAGCTCTACCGCGAGATAGGCGCGGAGTTCAAACGCCTGTTCGAGCCCGTCAAGCCGACGCTCATCCTGACCATAGAGGCCAGCGGGATAGCCCTCGCCATGACGGCGTCGCTCTCGATGGGGATACCCATGGTCTTCGCGAAGAAATCCAAGACGAGCAACGTCGACCCCGACCTGCTGCACGCCCCCGTCGTCTCCTTCACCCACGGCGGCGTGAGCGACGTCGTCGTCTCGAAGCGCTACATAGCCCCGACGGACAGGGTGCTCATCATAGACGACTTTCTCGCCTCAGGCGAGGCGTCCTTCGGCCTCATAAGCATAGCCGAGCAGGCCGGAGCGAAGGTCGTCGGCGTCGGCATCGCCATAGAAAAGGACTTCCAGGAGGGCGGGAAAAAGCTCCGCGCGGCGGGATATAACCTCCACTCCCTCGCCCGCGTCACCGAGGACGCGGACGGCAATATCGGCTTTCTGCCCGACAAGTGATATAATTAAGCTGTCAAGGATGTAAGAGTATCGTTAATTGCCATGTGCGGTCGCGGGAACTTAAGGCTCCCGCGGAGCGTCTTACATGTGATAAGGAGGCGAACTCAATGCCCGGGCCGGTAGATTATGAGCAGATGAAGCTCACGCAGCAGGCCATGAACGCGACCGTCCTTCAGAGGGCGAAGGAACATCCCGGCCGGCCCATGAAGGCATGGAAGCTGTTTCTGATCATCGGGGCGTTCTTCGCTGCGATGATAGTCTTCTTCATTCTTCTTTTGACAGGCGCCCTTGACGGCATTTTCGGCACATAACGGCGCATACGGCACGAAACGCAAAGCGGCGGCCATCTTTCGATGGCCGCCGCTCTTTTTTGATCATCTACCGCTCCTCGCGGAAGTAGTTTATGCCGCAGGAGGCGGGCTGCGCGTGCTCTCTGGACTGGCGTATGCCCGTCACGATTAGGACGATGACCGTCACGATATAGGGCAGGACGTCGTACATCTGCGACTGGGCCATGTTCAGGCCGAGGTGCAGATAATAGCGCAGTACGGACAGGCCGCCGAAGACGAACGAGCCGAGCAGCGCGCGGCGCGGGCTCCACGTCGCGAATATGACGAGCGCGACGGCGATCCAGCCGTAGCCGTTGACGCAGTTGTGGACCCAGACGCCGGAGCAGGTCACCATGACGATGTACATGCCGCCTATGCCGCATATGCCGCCGCCGATGCAGGTCGCAAGATACTTCATCTTCGTGACGTTGATGCCGGCTGCGTCCGCCGTCGCGGGGCTTTCGCCCACGGCGCGCAGGTTCAGGCCGCTGCGCGTCCTGGAGAAGTATATCGCAGCGAGCACGGCGATGAGAATGCCGAGGTAAACGAGGAAGTTATAGGAGAAGAGGAGCTTTCCGACGACGGGGATGTTCGAAAGGCCCGGAATGCCGACGCTGAAGGCCTCCTTGGTCTGGCCGGTCACGACGACGTAGCCGCCGGCCTTGTTGCCGAGGACCTCGCCGAAGAAGTTGCCGAAGCCCGTTCCGAAGATGGTCAGCGAGAGGCCGGTGACATTCTGGTTGGCGCGGAGGGTTACGGTCAGGAAGCTGTAGACCAGCGCGCCGAGCGCGGCGCAGACGAAGGAGCAGACGACGGCGATGATCGCGGCGACCCAGCCTATGGGGTTTGCCGCCGACTGCTCATAAAAGTACGCTCCGGCGATGCCGGCCACGCCGCCCATGAACATCATGCCCTCGACGCCGAGGTTGAGGTTGCCCGAGCGCTCCGTTATTATCTCGCCGACGGTGCCGAAGAGGAACGGCGTCCCCGCGAGGACGGCGGCGCAGAGGAAGTTGATGACTGTCGTCATGCTTCCTCACCCCCCTTCGGGAGCTCCGCATGCTTTTTATGGCGGAAGATGAGCCTGTAGTTGACGAAGAACTCGCCGCCGAGCATGCACAGAAGGATGATGCCCGTCAGCACACCCGCCGCGGAGGCGGGGATCTTGAAGTCGGTCTGGATCGTATTCGAGCCCTTCGATAGTATCGCGAGGAAGGCGGATATGAATATCATCACGAAGGGATTGAGCCGCGCCAGCCACGCGACGGATATCGCCGTAAAGCCTATGCCGCCCGAGGTCGACTCGTTGAGCGTGTAGTTCGCGCCTGAGACGATGAGGAAGCCGACGATTCCGGATATGACGCCGGAGATTATCATCGTCCTGATGATGACCTTCTTGACGTTCATGCCCGCGTACTGCGCCGTCCTGACGCTCTCGCCGACGACGGAGATCTCGTAGCCCTGCTTGGTGTACTTGAGATAGAAGAACATGACGACCGTCAGCACGAGGACTGCTATCCAGCCGACGTGCACACCCAGCACCTTGGGCAGGCGCGCGGCCTGATCGAACGTCGCTATCTTCGGGTAGGTTGTCCCCTTCTCTATCCAGGGGCCGTTCTGCAGGTATTTCTCGAAGCCGATGATAATGTAGTTGAACATCAGCGTGAACAGCGTCTCGTTGACGCCCCACTTGGCCTTGAAGATTGCGGGGATGACGCCCCAGATGCCGCCCGCGACCGCGCCGGCGACGAGCATGACGAGGATGAGCAGCGGGCCGGGCAGGACCTTATACCAATAGAGGGCGAAGTAGGAGGCGGCTATCGCGCCGGCCATAATCTGGCCCTCGGCGCCGATGTTCCAGAATTTCATCTTGAAGGCGGGGGTGATGGCGAGCGCCGTGCCCAGCAGCGGGACGGCTATCTTGACCGTCTCGATGCGGGCCGTCCTCGTCGCGAGCGAGCCGCGGAGCATGTCCGCGTAGACGGAGAAGGGGTTATGCCCGAGGGAAAGGATGACGAGCCCGCCGACGATGAGCGCGAACACTATCGCGAGGACGCGGATGATCCATGCCCTGCCCGCGGGCATGTCCGTCCTTGCGGTTATCCTCATGAGGGGCTCTTCATGGCGCTTGTAAGCCTTATCCAACTTCCTCTTCCCTCCTCTCGCCGGCCATCATAAGGCCGATCTCATCCTTGGTGACCTCGCGCGGGTCGACTATTCCCGCGACGCGGCCGCCGCAGAGGACCATTATCCTGTCGCACAGGGCCATGAGCACGTCGAGATCCTCGCCGATGAACATGACCGCGACGCCCTTTTTCTTCTGCTGATTGAGCAGATCGTATATCGTATAGGAAGAGTTTATGTCGAGCCCGCGCACGGGGTAGGCCACGACGAGGACCTTCGGGCTGGAGGCTATCTCGCGCCCGACGAGCACCTTCTGCACGTTGCCGCCGGAGAGCCTTCTGACGGGCATCGTGACGCGCGGCGTCACGACCTCGAGCTCGTCCTTTATCCTCTCGGCCATGGCGCGGGGGGCCTTGCGGTCGACGAACGGGCCCTTGCCGCGCTTATAGCTCTTGAGCATCATGTTGTCGACCATGTCCATCGAGGCGACGAGGCCCATGCCGAGTCTGTCCTCGGGCACGAACGCCATCGCGACGCCCTTTTTGATGATCTCAGTCGGGCTCATGCCGACGATGTTCTCGCGCACCTCGCCGCTCGAGGTATCGCTCCGGCAGAGTATCGCGCCGCCCTTCACGGGGTAAAGCCCCGCTATGGCCTCGCAGAGCTCGCGCTGGCCGCTTCCGGCTATGCCCGCGACGCCCATTATCTCGCCCGAGCGCAGCGTGAAGGAGACGGAATCGAGAGCCTTGTGGCCCTCGGCGCCGATGCAGGTCAGGTCGACGACCTTGAGAAAGTCCTTCTGCTCGAAGTCGACGTCGGGACGCTCTATCTCGAGGCTGACCTTGCGGCCGACCATGAGGTCCGTCAGCGTCTGCGCGTCCGTCTCGGAGGTTCTGACCGTCGCGACGGCCTCGCCCTTTCGGAGGATCGCGACCCTGTCGGAAACGCTCATGACCTCGTTGAGCTTATGCGTGATGATGACGATGGCCTTGCCGTCGTCCCTCATGTTGTGCAGGATGGCGAAGAGCTTCTCCGTCTCCTGAGGGGTGAGGACGGCGGTCGGCTCGTCGAGGATGAGGATGTCCGCGCCCCTGTAAAGGACCTTGATTATCTCGACGGTCTGCTTTTCGGAGACGGACATATCGTATATCTTCTTTGTCGGGTCGAGCTCGAAGCCGTATTTCTCCGTAAGAGCGCGGATATCGCTGACGAGCTCGCGGCGCTTGACCGTCAGCCCGCCCTTGAGCCCGAGTGTGATGTTCTCGGCGGCGGTCAGCACCTCCACGAGCTTGTAGTGCTGGTGTATCATGCCTATGCCGAGCTCGAACGCCTCCTTGGGAGAGCGTATGTTCACTTCCTCGCCGTTGACTTTGATGGTGCCCTCGTCGGGATAGTATATGCCCGAGAGCATATTCATCAGCGTCGTCTTGCCGCTTCCGTTTTCGCCGAGCAGCGCGAGGACCTCTCCCCTGCGTATCTCAAGAGAGACGTCATGGTTAGCCTTGACCGAGCCGAAGCTCTTGCATATCCCCTCAAGGCTTATCGCGATCTCATGCTCCAATCTATCGCCCCCTAAACCCATACTGCTATAATAGAATAGTATACTTTATTCGACGGGATATTACAACGTAAAAATGCAATAATCCCCTCCGGAAAGCTGCGCCGAGAGCGTGCTTTCGCCCGTTTTGGATTGACAAATGCCGCGGGAGATTGTATCTTATAGGCACGGCGCGGCCGCGCCATATACGGAAGCGTATCGAAGTGGTCATAACGGGCCTGACTCGAAATCAGGTGACGGGCAACCGTCCGTGGGTTCGAATCCCACCGCTTCCGCCATAATGGCGGGCAGGCTGTCCCCTGCCCGCCGATTTTTTATCAGGAGGTAATCCCATGAGTTCGTTCAAAAAGTATGTTGCGGAATTCATCGGCACGCTGGTGCTCGTCCTGTTCGCCTGCGGTACCGCGTCGGTCGTCGGCTGCTCCACGGTCGACCCTAACGTCTCCTACCTGCTGACTGCGCTGGCCTTCGGTCTGGTCATAGTCGCCATGGCGTATTCCATCGGCAACATCTCCGGATGCCATATCAATCCCGCAGTCTCCATCGCGATGCTCGTCTCCGGCAAGATGTCCTTCAAGGACTTCATCGGCTACATCATCGCCCAGTTTGCCGGCGCGATCGCCGGCGCCGCCCTGCTCGGCCTCTTCGCCGGCTGGGATTGCGGCTTCGGAGCCAACGGCCTCTTCAACGGCCAGATCGGCATCTCCTTCTTCATTGAGGTCGCCCTCACGTTCGTCTTCGTCATCGCCATCCTCGGCGTGACCTCCAAGGTCGAGAACGGCGCCGTCGCCGGCCTCGTCATCGGCCTCACGCTGACGCTGGTGCACATCTTCGGCATCCACTTCACCGGCACCTCCGTCAACCCCGCCCGCAGCTTCGGCCCCGCGCTCTTCGCCGGCGGCGACGCGCTCAGCAACGTCTGGGTCTTCATCGTCGCTCCGCTGGTCGGCGGCGTGCTTGCGGCGCTTGTGTATAAGTTCCTCGCAGGCGGCAAGAAGGCCAAGAAGTAAGTCGGATCCAAAGCGCCGCTCATTTTTGAGCGGCGCTTTTTTCTAACGGAAGGAGCGTAAGAGATGGAGAGAAATCACGGCGTTGACCTGCTGCGCATCGTCTCGATGCTCATGGTGGTCGTGCTCCATATCCTCGGGCAGGGCGGTCTGCTGGACGCCGTGTCCGCTCCGTCGCTGCGCCATACGCTCTGCTGGCTGCTTCTGGCGGCGGCGTACTGCGCCGTGGACTGCTACGCGATGATCTCCGGCTACGTCGGGACGGGCAGAAGGTTCCGTCCGAGCGGCGTCGTCCTCGTCTGGCTGCGGGTCGTCTTCTATACGCTGATAATAACGACCGTAGCCCTCTTTGCCATTCCGGGTCTCATCGGACCGCGGCACTATCTGAACGCGGTATTTCCCGTCATGACCAAGCAGTACTGGTACGTCACCTCGTACTTCTGCGTTTTCTTCTTCATGCCGTTTCTCGACGCGGGCGTCGAAAACCTTTCGAAAAAAGTCTCGACGCTGCTTCTCGCCGTGCTGACGGCTCTTCTGACCCTCCTGCCCTTCATATTCGGGGCGGATCCCTTCAGCAAGGGCGGCGGCTACACCCCGTTCTGGCTGATATACCTCTATCTGCTCGGAGCATATCTGAGAAAATACGGGCTGCTCAAAAAGCTGCGCGGGATAAAGGCTTTCGCGGGCTATGTCGTTTTTACTCTGATAACGGCCGGGGCGAAGCTCGCCGGGGAGCGGATAAGTCTCCCCTTCGACGGAGGCATGCTCTATAACTACTCGTCGCTGAGCGTCCTCGCGGCGTCGGTCTGCCTGCTGGGGCTCTTCGCAGGGCTGCGTACGGGCGAGAAGACCGGGCGCTTCATCTCCTTCATCTCGCCGACGGCGCTGAGCGTCTACCTCATCCACGCGCACCCCATCGTCTGGGGCTACGTACTCACGGGGCTCTTCGCCCCGCTGGCGAAGCTCCGCGCCCCGCTCTGCGCGCTCGCCGTCCTCGGCTGCGCGGCGGCGGTCTGCATCGTCTGCTGCGCCTTCGACCTTCTGCGGGAGGGGCTGTTCCGCCTGCTGAAGCTCAAGCAGAGGCTCGGAGCTCTCGAAGCGAAGCTTCTAAAATAAAAAACAAAGCGCCGGTACGGATATTGAACAGGTCCAGTAAAAACGGACAATAGACAAAGCACCCCCTGATGTAGGAAAATAGAACTACATCAGGGG
>JAEFAK010000144.1 GCA_016287555.1 Oscillospiraceae bacterium | reverse complement strand
TGAAAAACTTGTAGTAAAACTCCTGTTAAGCATGGGTTACGGAAACGGAATTGATGAAGCCGGTCGTGTTACTCAGCAATCAAATGATGGTGGGATAGATGGTATCATTAAGGAAGATCAACTCGGATTCAGCAATATTTATATTCAGGCAAAACAGTGGTCGCCTGATCTGACTGTAAGCAAACCCGAAATTCAGAAGTTTGTAGGCGCGCTTCAGGGACAGCAAGCACAGAAAGGCTTATTTATCACAACGGCGAAGTTTTCGTCGGGGGCGGCTCAATATGCAGAAAACCTGCTGGGTGTAAAAGTTGTACTGGTCGACGGAAATATGCTTACAAAGCTGATGATAAAGCATAATGTTGGCGTGTCGGTTGAGCATCTCTATGAAATAAAAAGAATAGACAGTGATTTTTTCGAGGAAGAGCTATATATAGGTTAGTTTAACCCTGAAACAGAAGCTGTTATGATTTAAAAGTAATAGTATAACGGGAGTATTGATGACAAGGATCGCGATCGGGATCCTCGCACATGTGGACGCGGGAAAAACGACTCTGTGCGAGGGCCTTTTATACCTCACCGGGCAGATCCGGACGCGGGGGAGGGTCGACCACGGCGACGCTCACCTCGATACCCATGCCCTCGAGCGCGCCCGCGGCATCACGATCTTTTCGAAACAGGCCGTCATCAACACCGACAGGCTGAACGCCGTTCTCATCGACACCCCCGGCCACGCCGATTTTTCGACCGAAACGGAGCGCACCCTTCGCATCCTCGATTACGCCGTGCTGCTCATCAGCGGCGCGGACGGCGTGCAGGCCCATACCGTGACCCTCTGGCGGCTTTTAAGAAGATACCGCATACCGACCGTCGTTTTCATAAACAAAACCGATATCATGACAAGGAGCCCCGCGGAGCTCATGCGCGAGCTTGCAGCAGAGCTTTCGCCGCGCTGCGCCGATTTTTCGAAGGCGGAGGAGCGGGCGGAGCATGCCGCGCTTGCGGACGAGGCGCTTTTCGAAAGCCATTCGCGGAAGGGCTCGCTTGCAGATGCCGAGATCGCCGCCGCGATCCGCGGGGGGAAGATATTCCCCTGTTTCTTCGGCTCCGCTCTCCGCCTGACGGGCGTCCGTGAATTCATCGAAGCGCTCGAAACCTATCTTATCCCGCCCGTTTTCCCCGTTTCCCCCGAAGAATTCGGCGCGAGGGTCTTCAAGATCTCCCGCGACGCGCAGGGAACGCGGCTGACCCATCTTCGCGTGACGGGCGGCAGTCTCGGGGCGCGAATGGCGGTCGCGCACGGCGGCGACGCGGAAAAAAGCGAGAAGATCGCGCAGATCCGCCTTTATTCCGGCGAAAAATACACCCAGCTCCAAACTGCTCCGGCGGGGGAGGTCGTTGCCGTCACGGGCCTCGAGGGAACGTATCCCGGCGAAGGCCTCGGCTTCGAAGCGGAGCGGCGGGAGGAAAAAGCGCTGCTCTCGCCGGTGCTGAGCTGCCGCATCGCGCTGCCCGAAGGCGCCGACCCGCAGAGCGCTTTCCGAAAGCTCCGCCGCCTTTCGGAGGAGGACCCCTCGCTCTTCATCGAATGGGACGGACGTCTGCGGGAGATCCGAGCGCGCCTTATGGGCGAGATGCAGGCCGAGATACTGAAAAGCCTGATCGCCGAGCGCTTCGGCCTCGACGTCCGCCTCGACGAAGGGCGGGTGCTCTATAAGGAAACGATCGAAGCGCCTGTCGAGGGCGTCGGGCATTATGAGCCGCTGCGGCATTACGCGGAGGTGCATCTTCTGCTTTCGCCGCTCGAGCCGGGCAGGGGCATCGAGATCGAATCCCTCGTCAGTCAAAACGACCTCGATCTGAACTGGCAGAGGCTCATTTTGACCCATATCGCGGAAAAAACGCATCTCGGCGTTCTGACGGGCTCGCCGATCACCGATATGCGCATCAGTCTCGTTGCCGGAAGGGCGAGCCTCGCGCATACCGAGGGCGGAGATTTCCGCCAGGCGACCTACCGCGCCGTCCGCCAGGGCCTGATGAAGGCGAAAAGCGTGCTGCTCGAGCCCTATTATTCCTACCGCATCGAGCTCCCGCGGGAGCAGCTCGGCCGCGCGATCGGCGACATCCGCATGATGGGCGGCAGCTTCGACGTCGGCGACGGGGATGCTTCCTTCGAAATCGCCGTCGTGACGGGCTTCGCGCCGGTCGCGAAGCTTCGGGGCTACGCGAAGGAGCTTGCGGCATACACCGGCGGCAGGGGCCGCTTCTTCGCGGAGGTCTCGCATTACGGCCGCTGCCAAAATGCGGAGGAGGTCATCGCCGCCGCCGCTTACGACCCGGAAAGGGATCTTGAGAATACCCCCGATTCCGTTTTCTGCGCCCACGGCGCGGGCTTCGTCGTCAGATGGGATGCGGTCTATTCGCATATGCACATCCCCGCAGAGAAGGACAGAAAGGCCCTTGAGCCCTCCGCCGCCGAGCTCCTGCGCGACCGCGCCGCCGCCTACTGCGACTCCCTCGCGCGCGATAAGGAGTTGCTCGCAATCTTCGAGCGGACCTACGGCCCCGTCAAATACGATCTGCGCCGCGCCCTCGCTCCGGGCGGGGAGGCGGCCTTTCGCCGCGGAAAGACCGCGCCGGACCTGCGCGAGTATCTGCTCGTCGACGGGTATAATATCATCTTCGCGTGGGACGACCTGCGCGCCCTCGCCGCCGAGAGCATGGAGGCCGCGCGCAGCAGCCTTATAAACCTCATGTGCAATTATCAGGGCGTGCGCCGCTGCGAGCTCATCCTCGTCTTCGACGCCTACCGCGTCCACGGCGGGCGCGGCTCGGTCGAGCGCGTGCACAACATAAACGTCGTCTATACCCGCGAGGCCGAGACGGCCGACATGTATATCGAGAAGGTCGCCCACGGGCTGGGGGAGCGCCGCCGCGTCCGCGTTGCGACGTCGGACGGGCTCGAGCAGCTCATCGTCCTCGGGCAGGGCGCGCGCCGCATATCGGCGGAGGCGTTCCGCGCCGAGGTGGACGAGACGATGCGCGCCATCCGCGACTATCTGGCCAAAATGCAGTAAGACCGCGGGAAGGATAAACGATGCATAAAACAATGCCCTGCAAGCGCGAGCCTGCAGGGCATTTGTCGTGAACGACATCGCAACATGTTTTGCTTTTTAGCTTATAGAGCCCAAAACCGACATGATCTCATCATTGGTCAGATCGCCGAAGTCAAACCCAACGTACATATCTCCGAATACGACATACAGAAAACCCTTGCCGGTAAGGTCGTTTGGAAGCGCTTCGGAAGAGTAAACAGCTACTTCCGTTTTCGGCTTGAAATTCAGGAGAGAGATGGAGTAATCCAGCGTATCCGGGGTATCTTCCAATGAATCAACAGACGCATCGTCACCAAAAGAATAACTGACTCTCAGCAGATAATAAGCCGCACCGCTTTTCATCGTGGTTTTATAAAGGCCCGCATGCCTGAACCGATATCCGTCCGGAATGACCGTTGGAAGATGCTGCCCTAATCCCTCAACACTATATGCCTCCTCCTCGGATAAACTGTTCAATTTGGCATCGGCAACATTGATGAGGGTTTCGCCTTCGGGGAATACCGCAAGGCTCGCCGTGATCGGATCCATTCCATCCGGGATCTCATAAGGCACCGTCCCGTCAATATCGACCTCGTAGCCCGCGTCGTTTGATCCTGTGCCGCTCTTTGGATCAACCCGGTTGACATTGGTCCCCGCGATCACGCTTACGGCGACAAGCAGCGCCAAGCAAGCAGCAGCGGGAATCAGCGCGTTCTTGGCTCCTGACAATATATTTATCTTATCTTTCCCGCTTTTGACCGAACGCTTCCGCTCCAGAATTGCAGAGAGCATACGCTCATTTGCAGGATCGCTCGGTCCGATCTTGTTCCAAGATGCAATGATGTTATCGTTCTTCATTGAAATCATCACCTAACCTTTCTCTGAGGATGGCACGAGCTTCATGAAGTTGATTGCGGACTGTCGACTGCGGCTTTTTCAGCATCCCGGCGATCTCTGTGCCGGAATAGCCTTCATAGTAATAAAGATAGATCACAGCCTTATACTTTGCGGGAAGCTCCAAGACGGCCTGAAACACGTCGTCGATCTCCGGATGATCCGAGCTCGGAAGGTCATGGCAGTCGTCTATGTTCTCCCGCCTGCGCCACCAGTGCCGCAGAGTGTTTTTGCAAACGTTTGAAGCGGTCCTGATGAGCCATGCCTTTTCATGTTCCTCGCTGTCGAAAGCGGGGCCGCTCCTGATGAGGCGAAAGAACGTTTCCTGAACGGCGTCCTCGGCATCGGCAGGATTCTTCATATAAGCAAAGCAGACGCGATAAACGGTTTTGCCGTGGCGTGTGTAGATCTCCGCGATCTCTTTGTCCGTACGCAACAAAGAGCCTGACATTTTGCCCTGCCTCCTTTCGTTACTAATACAATCGAAGCAGCCGAAACGTCGGAAAAAAAGAAAATGCGCCGCGGGGACCTCCTGCGGCGCTTTTTTATCAGACCTTTATACTTATCTCGCCCGAGAAAAGAGCGTCCTCGCCGCCGCCGTCGTACCTGACGAGCAGGCGGCAGTTTTCGTCCGTGCCGAGGACGGTCGCCTCCCGCGCCCCGTCCGGGGCGAGCACGGTCACGCGCGTTCCGGGCGGCGTGACGCGCTCGGCGTAGCCCGCGACGCCCTCTCCGCGCTCTATCGCCGCGTAAAGCTCCATGAGCCGCGCGAGTATCTCCGAGGCGAGCTCGCCGCGCTTTTCTGCCCCGCCGGAGACCGCGCCGGCTATGCCGCGCAGCTCCTCCGGGAAGCCGCCCTCCGGCTCGGCGAGGTTGACGCCTATGCCGACGACGGCGTATTCGAGCCCGTTAGGCCCCGCCGAGGACTCGACGAGGATGCCGCAGACCTTTTTCCCTCCGACGAGCACGTCGTTGACCCATTTTATCGAGGTTTCAACGCCGAAGACGGCCTCCAGCGCGCCGCAGACCGCCGAGGCGGCCGCCGCCGTCAGCTGCACCGCGCGCTCCGGGGCGCTCGTCGGACGCAGCAGGAGGGACATATAGAGCCCCGACCCCGCGGGGG
>JAEFAK010000143.1 GCA_016287555.1 Oscillospiraceae bacterium | reverse complement strand
CTACGTCAAGGAGTCCGAGGAGCTTATAAACGACATGAAATCCATCGTCGTCGAGACGCTGGAAGCCTGCGAGATAAACGACATCACAGACTGGGCGACTATTAAGACGTCCATAAAGACAGCGCTCTCGTCCTATGTCAGCAAGAAGACGAAGCGCAGCCCGATGATACTTCCCGTCATCATGGAGATCTGACGGAAACAGAGAGAAAAGCGGCGGGGGAGCGCGCTCCGACGCCATGGAGGTTAGATAAAAATGAACGATCTGTCCGAAACCTTCGGCTGCAAGGTTTTCAACGACGCAGTTATGCGCGAGCGTCTGCCGGCCGAGGTCTATGAGTCGATCCGATCCGCCGTCGAACTGGGGACGCCCATTCCCCGCGCGGACGCGGACGTCATCGCCGGCGCGATGAAGGACTGGGCCGTCGAGCTCGGGGCCACTCATTTCACCCACTGGTTCCAGCCGATGACGAACGTGACGGCTGAAAAGCACGACAGCTTCATTTCCATCCGCCGCGACGGGACGGCCATCATGGAGTTTTCGGGCAAGGAACTCGTCAAGGGCGAGTCCGACGCGTCGAGCTTCCCGTCGGGCGGCCTGCGCGCGACCTTCGAGGCCAGAGGCTATACGGCCTGGGACCCGACCTCCCGTGCCTTCGTCAAGGACGAGACGCTCTATATACCGTGCGCCTTCTATTCCTACAGCGGCGTGACGCTGGATAAGAAGACTCCTCTCATGCGCTCCATAGCCGCGCTCAATACGCAGGCCCTGCGCGTGCTGAAGCTTTTCGGCAACGACGCGCGCCGCGTGACGCCGACCGTCGGCGCCGAACAGGAATACTTCCTCGTGGATAAAAAGAACTATGACCGCCGCCGCGACCTCGTCTTCACGGGCAGGACGCTGTTCGGGGCCAAGCCACCGCGCGGTCAGGAGCTCGGAGACCACTACTACGGGGCGATAAAGCCGCGTATCCGCGAGTTTATGAAGGACCTCGACCGCGAGCTCTGGGAGCTCGGCATACCCGCCAAGACGGAGCACAACGAGGCCGCGCCCGCTCAGCATGAGCTCGCGCTGCTCTATTCCGACGCAAACATCGCGACGGACCACAACCAGCTCACGATGGAGCTCCTCTGCTCCGTCGCCGAGCGTCACGGGCTAGTCTGCCTGCTTCACGAAAAGCCCTTCCGAGGCGTCAACGGCTCCGGCAAGCACAACAACTGGTCCATGGCGACCGACAGCGGACTGAATCTGCTCGAGCCCGGCACCTCGCCGGAGGAGAACGCGCAGTTTCTCATCTTCCTCTGCGCGGTCATCAAGGCCGTCGACGAGTATCCGGAGCTTTACAGGCTTTCCGTCGCGACGGCCGGCAACGACCAGCGTCTCGGAGGCTATGAGGCTCCGCCTGCAGTCATCTCCGTCTTCCTCGGAGATGAGCTGACTGCCATCCTCGAAGCCATCGAAGAGGGCCGCACCTACCACAGCGAAAAGGCCGAGACGATGCGTATCGGCGTCGACGTGCTGCCGACCTTCCCGAAGGACACTACCGACCGCAACCGCACCTCGCCCCTTGCCTTCACGGGCAACAAGCTCGAGTTCCGCATGCCGGGCGCGCCTGTATCGACCGCCGGCCCGAACATCATCCTCAATACGACCGTGGCCGAATCGCTCCGCTGCTTTGCCGACGAGCTCTCCGGCGCGGAGAACTTCGAGTCCGCGCTCAACGACCTCATCCGCGATACGATAAAGCGCCATAAGCGCATCATTTTCAACGGAAACAGCTATTCCGCCGACTGGCTCAGGGAGGCAGAGACGCGCGGCCTGGTGAACCTCAGAACGACGGCCGACGCCGTGCCTCTCTACCTCATGGACAAAAACGTCGAGCTCTTCGAGCGCCATGGCGTTTTCACGAGGCAGGAGATAGAGTCCCGCTGCTACATAAAGCTTACTGAATACTGCAAGAAGACGAACATCGAGGCGCTGACCATGATCGAGATGGTGCGCCGCGAGATAATGCCGAGCGTGTTCAGATACATGCGCGACCTTTCCGAGCTTGCGGTCAGAAAGAGCAAGATCGACCTGCCGGCCGCGCCGGAAAAGACGCTGCTGACTGATCTTTCCGGGCTCGCGGAGAAAACTGAGGCTGCCGTTTCCCGCCTTGAGGAGCTCGCCCCGCAGATACCCGAGAAGAGCGACCCGCGCGAGCGCGCGCTTTTCTGCAAGGACGAGATACTGCCCTGCATGGATGAACTGCGCGAGGCGGCCGACGCGCTCGAGACGCTGACGGGGAAGACCTACTGGCCCTACCCGACCTACGGCAGGCTGCTTTTCGACATATAGGACGGGGGAGAAGATATGCGCAAGGATAAGATAAACTACTATCTCGACATAGCCGACGCCGTAAGGAGCCGCAGCACCTGCCTTCGCAGGCAGTACGGCGCGATAATCGTCAAGAACGACGAGATCGTATCCACGGGCTACAACGGCGCTCCGCGCGGACGCAAAAACTGCTCCGAGCTCGGCCGCTGCACCCGCGAAGAGCTCAAGATCCCCAGCGGCCAGCGCTACGAGCTCTGCCGCAGCGTCCACGCCGAGGCGAACGCCATAATCTCCGCGCAGCGTTCCGCCATGCTCGGAGGGACGGTATATCTCGCCGGGCGCGACGCCAATACCGGCGAACTGCTCGATACCACGACGCCCTGCTCCATGTGCCGCCGCATGATAATTAACGCCGGCATCGAAAAGGTAGTCTGCAAGACGGGCGAGGACACATACACCGTGACTCCCGTCTCCGAGTGGATCGAAAACGACGATTCGCTGTAAGCGCAGAATAATAAACCGACCGCCGTCTTTTGCGATATGCAGAAGCCGGCGGTCTTTTCTTTTTTCACCAAATGGCGCAGATCAACTTTTTTGTCAAAAAACTATTGACAACAGCAATGCTATATGTCATATTATACTACGCAAAGCGAGGTATAATGCTATCGACTGGAAACCGCGGGTTTTCGTATTTGAGAGCACGCGAAGCGTAAGTGCATTATCGCGCGAGACAGCCGCGATACGGCAAAATGAAAGGATGATCGAATATGTGGAAAAGCGATAAAAAAGCGCCGGTCGGCGCATTTCTCGGCACGCTGCTGTTTATCAGTCTGCTTGTTGAGATCATCCTGCTCCTTTTGGAGCCTTATTCGGTCGAGTACGCGAAAACGGGCGTATTGACTTTCCCTTACGCTCTGTACGCGGCCGTCGGAGTTCTTTTTTCCACTCCTGCTCCGGTCATAGCACTCTTCGTCGTTCTCAGAAAAGAAGAGAAGATCAGCGTAAAAGAGTTTATCATCCGGTCCGTTCGCACGCCGAAACCGCTCAAGACGATACTTATAACGGCCTTTTTCTGCCTTTGCGCACTGGTTTTCGCGCTTATATACGGGCAGCCGAACGGATCGCCGTGGTACATGATGCCGGTGGGCTTTATCGTAATGCTCCCGTTCGTAGGATTTGCCGAAGAGACCGGATGGCGCGGCTTCCTGCAGCCGCAGCTCGAAAAAAGGTTCTCCTATCCCGCCGCGACGAGCTTGGTCGCCGTCATCTGGTTCGTATGGCATCTGCCTATATGGCTTCAGCCTTCCTCAAATCACTACGGCGACAGCCTGATCGGATTTGCGATAAACATATTCGTCTGGGCTTTTGCGGCCGCAGCGATTTACAAAAGCACGAAGAGTGTTCTGGCCTGCGCGGCGTATCACTCCTTCATCAATTCCATCGGCGCGATCTTCGACTGGAACAAGCTGTTTGACAGCTATCCCAAGGAAACGGGAATGACGATCTATTTCGCCGTTGTGTTCGCCGCGTCGATCGCCTTAGTTGTGTTCGAATGCAGAAAAGAGAAAAAGACGAACGGAGGCTCCGGCATTTCAGCAGGCATAGCCGAAGCAGGCTTGTCCGCTGCCGAATGATGTGATGGCCTTTCAAAAGATAGAAAAAGGGGTATGCGGATGATCCGCATACCCCTTTTGTCAAGTTTTCTTCCGGGCTGATTACTGGAGCCAGGGAGGAAGCTGGCCGTTGCGGCCGTAGTTGTTGTCCTCGAGTTCCTTGACGAGCTCGGGATCGGTGTTGTCCTGACGCGGAAGGACGCAATCCTGCTCGTGGGAGAGGATGTACTGGACCTTCTTGATGTCGACGTTGTGCGCGGTGACGCCGTCCTTGACGGCAACGGCCGCGGCGACGCCGGTGGCCTGACCGGTCTGGACGCACTGCGGGATGAGCTGAACGGCGCCGATGGCGAGCGGGTCAGCAGAGATGTGACGGCCGGCGGCGAGCAGGTTGTCGATCTTCTGGGCGAGCAGAGCGCGATACGGGATCTCGATCGGGGCGTCGCAGTAGCCGGTGGAGGACCAGGCGACGACGTCGTCGTAGACCGGGTTCTCGACGAAGTTGGCCTTCGTCATGACGAGTTCGCCGTTCAGCCTGCGGGAGCAGCGGGTGCCGAGCTGCGGAGCGATGTCCATGAGGTAGGCGTCCTTGAACGCGAACGGAAGGTTCCTCTTGCAGAAGGCAAGGACGCGGCGGATGGAGTCGCGGACGATGAGCTGGGTGTTGCGGATGTCATCGAGGTCGGTGCAGTTCATGCCGTTGAGCCAGTTGTTGAACCAGACGGTCTTGAAGTTGGCGCACGGGAAGAACAGGGTCCTGTAGCCGGCGACTTTGAAGAGCTCCTGGTTGAAGGCGTTGACGAGGTCGGGGTTCTCATCGGCCCACTTCATGTAGGCTTCGTAGTCGACGTCGGTGACGCGCCAGACAAGAGCGGTCTGGTTGTCGCGCTGGCCCTCGGAGATTATGCCGCCCTTGCCGAACCAGGGGGCTCCGGTCTGGGAGACGATGTCGAGGTCGCCGGTGCAGTCGATGACGACCTTGGCCCAAACGACCTGACGGCCGGCCTTGGACTCGAAGATAACGCCCTTGATCTGGTCGTTCTCGACGACGGGCTTGGTGCCCCAGCAGTCGAGCATCATGGTGATGTTCGGGCACTCTTCGATCATCGCGTCCATCTCGAGCTTGAGCTGCTGCGGATCGAAGTTCGGGGAACGGGAGACGGTCGCGTTCTCGCCGCGTCCCTTGACGTAG
>JAEFAK010000142.1 GCA_016287555.1 Oscillospiraceae bacterium | reverse complement strand
GTATTATTTTTCAAGCCTAAAATAACGCAAAAACGATGTAAAAACCGATAAAAACCGCGAAAATCTTTAATTTTACCTGAAAATGCTTGCAAAAACGGCTATTTTCTCCATATTGCTACTGATATCATGCGCGTGATGCGAGGAAATCAGAGCCCTTCGGCATAACGAAACGCACCGCGCCCGGACGGAGGGAAAACGTGACCGTATTCCCGCGCATCAGCTCGCCGTCGATGTTGATATCCAGCGGCTCGTCGCACTCTATCTTGAAATCCGTGCCCCTGTGGCAGGCCATGATCTCGCCCATCTCCGCGTAGCGCCCCTTCGAGTAGCGCCCGACCATGCGCGCGAAGCCCGCCACGCAGACCTTCCGGGCGATGAGGCAGTCGAGCACGCCGTCGTCAGGCTCCGCCTCGGGGACGGGATGGAACCCTCCGCCGTAGTAGCTGCCGTTGCAGACGCAGACCAGCGCGTAATCGCCCTCCTCGAAGCCCTCATGCGTTATCTTCAGATGCTGGTTTATCCCGCGGAAGACGTTGACGACGAGGGAGGCGACGTAGGCCGCGCTGCCCGAGAGCAGCGGTTTGGAGGAGTATTCGTGGACCTGCGTGCCTATGCGCGCGTCTATGCCAACGGAGCAGATGTTTATCGCGCAGCGGCCGTTGCAGTCGATGAGGTCGAGCGGCACGGCTGTCCCGTCCATGAGCAGTCCGAGGTCGCGGAAGCGCTCGACGTCGGCCGCGCCGAAGACGCGGATGAAGTCGTTGCCCGTCCCGGTCGGGAAGTGCGTGACGGAGACGTTCGCCCTGAACGCCGCGCCGTTGACGCACTCGTTGAGCGTTCCGTCGCCGCCGCAGGCGTAGACGCGGAGCTCCTCTCCGCCCTCCGCCGCGGACCTGACCTTTTCGCAGGCGTCCATGGGGCCCTTCGTTATATATATCTCATAGGGCTCGCCCCGCGCGGAGGCCTTTTCGGATATGCGCGCGCCGAGCTCTTCGGTATCGAGCTTTTTGCCCGCGGCGGGGTTTATTATGAAAAGATGCTTCAAGGCCGGGGGCCTCCTCGTATCAGAAATACATATACAGATTGCACTGTATCATGCCGTTGTAGAGCTTTCTTCTCTTCGTCGCCTTCTTCCCGAAATACTTCTCGAATTCCGGGTTGTTGGTCAGATAATACTGCTTCCAGCGGTCGAGTCCCTTCCACGCGCGCCCCATGGAGGAATAGAGCTTCTGCACCTCCTGCGGGGTGAGCAGCCGCTCGCCGTAGGGCGGATTGGCCGCGAGGATGCCGGGGCCCTCGGGAATGGGGAGCGTCAGCGCGTCGGCCGTCTTGAAGCGCACTATGCCGTCGACTCCGGCGCGCGCGGCGTTGGCCTTCGCCGTCTCGATGCAGGCGGGGTCGATGTCGCTGGCGAGGATCGTATAGCCGCCGGAAAACTCCGCTCCCCTCGCCGCCTCGCGCGCCTCGGTCCATAGCGCCTTCGGGCACATTGGCCAGCTCTCGGCCGCAAAGCTCCTGTTGAGGCCGGGGGCGCGGTTTATCGCCGCGAGCGCCGCCTCGATGGCTATCGTCCCGCTGCCGCAGAAGGGATCGATGAATATCTCCCTGCCCTTGAAGCGGGAGAGCTTGACTATGGCTGCAGCGAGCGTCTCGCGCAGCGGCGCGAGATTGGAGTTCGGCCTCCAGCCGCGCTTATGCAGCCCTTCGCCGCTCGTGTCGAGGTATATGGAGGCGACGTCGCGCATGATCGCGAAGCGTATCTGATGCACGGCTCCGTCCTCCGGCAGTCGGGTCAGCCCGTATTTCGCGGCGAGCCGCACCGCGGCGGCCTTCTTTATTATCCTCTGGCAGTCGGGAACGCTGTGCAGCGCGCTGTCGAGCGACGAGCCGCGCACGGGGAACGCCCCGCTCTTCTCTATATAGTCCTCCCAGGGGAGCGCCTTGACGCCCTCAAAGAGCATATCGAAGGTCTTTGCCGGGAACTCGCCGAGCTTTATCATGACGCGCTCGGCGGTCCGCAGGCGGAGATTTGCCTTGACTATCTCGGCCGGGCCGCCCTCGAAGCGGACCTGCCCGGTCGCCGCCTCGACGCCGCCGAAGCCCATATAGCGCAGCTCGTCCGCGACGAGACCCTCCGTCCCGAAAAGGCAGGAAGCGGTCAGTTCCATGATTTGACCTCCGATTTGGTTGACATAATATAACAGTGCCATCCGTCCTCCGTCAGGTGGCCGAGCACGGCGAGGCCGTTTGCCTCCGCTGCCCGGACTATCTCCGCCTCGCGCCCCTCGATGATGCCGGAGCAGACGAAGCGCCCGCCCGGGGCGAGCATTTCGGGCACGGAGGGGAGGATGGACAGAATGACGTCCGCGACGATGTTCGCGAGGACGAGGTCGTAATTGCCGCCCTTGAAATCCGCCGCGTCGCCGCAGAAGGCTTCGAAGCGGTCGGGACCCAGGCCGTTGAGCGCGGCGTTGGCGCGCGCCACGTCCGGAGCGAGCGGATCTACGTCGACGCCGGCGGCCTTCTTTGCTCCGAGCAGGAGAGAGGCGATGGCGAGGATCGCGCTGCCGCAGCCGAGGTCGAGCACTTTTTTAGCCCCCGGCGCGATATCCTCGAGAGCCTCGAGGCACATGCGCGTCGTCGGGTGCGAGCCCGTGCCGAATATGAGACCGGGATCGAGCCGCAGGGGGATGCGCCCGTCCTCCGGCGCTTCCAGCCATTCGGGGACGACGACGAGCCTCCTGCCGATCTCCATCGGCTGATAGTACTCCCGCCAGCCGTTTTCCCAGTCGCCGCTGTGCACGCCGCGGCGGGTAAAGGTCCTGCCGGCTTCGGTCAGCGCGGCCTCGAGCACGGCGGCGCGCAGCCTTCCGGCCTCGTCGTCGGGCAGATAGAAGGTCACCCGCGAGCGGGAAAGCAGGCTCTCGTCGAGCTCGGAGTCCCAGTATTTATCGTTGTCTGCGAGGACCTCGGCAAATTCGCCGCCGTCCTCTATCATGAGCTCCGTCACGCCGAGCGAGGCGAGGAAGTCCGTCAGCTCCTCAACGCCGTTTCCGGCCTCAACGGTCATCTCGATATAGCGCGCGTCGTTTTCTCCGGACCTGTTCATCATCCCTCAAAGACCTCCGAGTTCGGGTCGAGCCCGATGCAGACTCGCCGCAGCAGGTCGAGCGCCTCGCTCGCCGCGACGAGGCGGACCCTGTCGCGGTCGAACTTCGCCAGCGAGAGCCTGCGCAGGTAGACGCGGTTTTCGTCCGCGAGCGCGACGAATACAGTCCCGACGGGGACGTCCGAGCCGTCTCCGTCCGGCCCCGCGAGGCCGGTGATGCCCGCGGCGTAGTCCGCGCCGTAGTATCCGCGTGCGGCCTTAGCCATGGCGGCAGCGGTCTCGGCGCTCACGACGCCGTATCGTTCGATGGTTTCCGCCGGGACGCCCAGCAGCCGCTTGGCGGCGGCGGTATAGGTGACGCTCCCGCCGACGAATGCCGCGGAGGCGCCGGAGATATCCGTGATGCGCTTGGCGAGCAGGCCGCCCGTGCAGGATTCCGCGCAGGCGAAGGTGCGCCCGGAGGCCGTCAGCGCGCGGACGCAGACCTCCTCGAGGGAGCTCACGTCGGTCCCGTAGGCCTTGTCGCCGAGCAGGGCGAGCAGCTTTTCAAGGTAAGGCTCCATCATGCGCTCGCACTCCTCCGCGGAGTGGGCCTTGGCCGTCAGGCGCAGGCTCATCTCGGCCGTCGCGGCATAGGGCGCGAGGGTCGGGTTGCGCATCCGGAGCATGAGCGGCCTCAGCCGCTGTTCGACGGCGGATTCGCCGAGCCCGTAGACCCTTATCGTATGCGAGCGTATGACCGAGTCGGAGAGCGCGGTCAGATAGGGCACGACGCCGCTTTTGAGCATGGCGAGGCATTCGCGCGGCGGGCCCGGCAGCATGAGGACGTGTTTTCCGCGCGAGAGGAAGCCGCAGCCCGGCGCCGTGCCGCAGGAGTTGCGGAATATCGTGCAGCCCTCGGGGAGCATCGCCTGGGCGAGGTTGTTTTCCGTCATCTCGGCGTGCCGCAGTTCGCGGAAGAACGCCCTGATGCTCTCGGCAACTTCCTCATGGAAGATGAGCTTTCTCCCGAAGTGGTCCGCGAGGGTCTGCTTTGTCAGATCGTCATAGGTCGGCCCGAGGCCGCCCGTCGTGATTATGATGTCGGCGCGCTTTTCGGCTATTTCCAGCGCCGAGCGCAGCCTTTCCTCGTTGTCGCCGACGACGGTGTGGAAGAATACGTCTATGCCGAGCTCGCTGAGCGCCTCGGAGACGTCCTTCGCGTCTATGTTCGCGACGTTGCCGAGCAGCAGCTCGGTGCCGACGGAGATTATTTCTGCTTTCATCTCGCCGCTCCCTTCAGGGCGTTATGCGCACGCGCTCTGTATTGGCCGCCGCCTCGGCGACGAGCGCGTCGATATCAAGAACCGATTCCGCCGCGACGACGTCCTCCAGACGGGGCTTCGTCTTCGGGTGGCGCGGGGTGAAGACCGTGCAGCAGTCCTCATAGGGGAGGATGGAGGTGTCGAAGGTCCCTATCTTTCTCGCGAGGCCGATGATCTCGGTCTTGTCCATGCCGATGAGCGGGCGGAGTATCGGCAGGGAGCAGGCGTCCTCCGTGACGGCGAGAGCCTCCATCGTCTGGCTCGCGACCTGGCCGAGGTTCTCGCCCGTGACGAGGGCCCTGCAGCCGTTGAGCTCGGCGACGTTCTGGGCCAGCCTCATCATGAAGCGGCGCATTATGAGCGTAAAATACTCCTCGGGACATTTGAGCCTTATTTGCTCCTGGATCTCCGTGAACGGCACTATCTCGACCATTAGCTTGCCGCACCAGGGCAGAAGCAGCCGCGCCAGCTCCAGGACCTTGCGCTTTGCCGCCTCGGAGGTATAGGGCGGGGAGAAAAAATGCACCGGGATGACCTCGACGCCGCGCCGGGCTATCATCCATGTGGACACGGGGCTGTCTATGCCGCCGGAGAGCAGCGTGACGGCGCGCCCGCAGGTGCCGACGGGGAGGCCGCCCGCGCCCGGCTAGCCGCCCGCGTGGACGTAGGCCGCTAGGTCGCGTATCTCAACGTTGACGACGAGCTCCGGGTC
The DNA here is from genome assembly GCA_016287555.1 of Oscillospiraceae bacterium. Lineage (GTDB taxonomy): Bacteria > Bacillota > Clostridia > Oscillospirales > Oscillospiraceae > RGIG7949. The sequence goes on along the minus strand of JAEFAK010000142.1, from coordinate 6 downwards.
GTGCAC
>JAEFAK010000141.1 GCA_016287555.1 Oscillospiraceae bacterium | reverse complement strand
ATGCCCTGCGCGGCCATTATCGCGCCGTCGAGGGCGAGGTGGCCGGTGCCGGTCGAGAGGTTGAGCGAATTGACGGCAAAGACGTTTTCCATCTCCTCGCATGCGAGCGTCGCGTTCTGGAAGCAGGTCGAGAAACCGCTGCTTATGTTTATATGGACGAGTCCGTCATAGCCCTGCTTCTGGGCCTCGAAGAACTCCTTGTACTCCTCGACGTTGATCGCGGCAGTCGTCGACATGTTCCCGGTGGCCTCGACGTTGGCGGACAGATCGTCGGGGGTGATGTCCACGCCGTCGGAACGGGTCTCGCCGTTTACGATTACGTGAAGGGGCATTACCCCGATGTCGTACTTCTCCACGAGCTCCGGGGAGAGATCGGCCGTGCTGTCGCAAGTTATCCTTACCTTCATCTTTTTTACCTGCCTTATTCAGTAGTTTTTATTCGAGTTTATCCAGCATCGCGGACACAGCCGCGTCGTATTCTCCGCTGTCGAGCGCAGTCGCGTAGACGCTCGGGTAGCGCCCGTTTTCGAGCCAGACGAGGGCCTTCTCCCCGCCCCAGGCCTCATATACGAGCTTCGTCATCTCGCCGCCGACGACCTGTTCGTCGGCCGCGATGAAGACTGCCGGGATATCCGCCGGGACGGCCTTCGCCCTGATGTTCACCTCGCTCGTGACGATGCCGAAGGCGCGCTTTACGAGCGTATCGAGCATCTCTCCGACGAAGATGTTGCCGAGGTTGAATTCGTGCCTCAGGCAGTGCAGCTCATAGGTCTTGAGATCGGTATAGACCGTCTCCGCGACGAGCATGTCTATCCCTCCGCAGCCGAGGTCCTTGTTCTCGGCGAGAAGGAGCGCCGCGTCGCCGCCGATGCTCCGGCCGCAGACGATGAGCTTTTTCTCCGGGTCGTCGAGGTCTTCTGCCTTTATGAGATCATACAGGTCGAGGCTCTCCCAAACGCCGAAGGTCGTCGGCTCCATCTCCGCGCCGCGGTGCCCGCGAAGCTCGGGGATGACGACGTTGAAGCCCTTGTCCCACCAGTAGGGGGCGAAGATCTCCGATTCCTCCGCGCTCTCGTCATAGCCGTGGAGGATGACGACGGTCGTATCCGAGCCACGGTCATAGACGTCGTAGGCTATCTCCAGCAGCGGGGCGCCCTCGACGGCGGTCGAGGCTGTCACGGCGCTGAATGCGCGCCTTTCCCCGCCCGCGGAGGTCTTCCATGAGGCGGCCTCGCTCAGAAGCTCTGCGCGGCGGGCGGCCTCGGCCTCGGTCATCTGCCAGTCGGCGTCGTCGTCTCTGATCTTCTGGATGTCGTAGCGCAGGCAGGCCGCGTCAAAGACGTGCACCGCGCCGTTATGCTGCCCCCAGAAGAGCAGCACCGCGCCCACGACGACGACGATCACGGCGAATATGACGAAAAAGCGCTTTTCTTTTTTGGATTCGCCTCTGTCAAGCATCTTTGTCCTCCGCGGAAACTACGGACTTGGCGTAATCGTACTCCGAGCGGTCCTTGGTCGCGTCGTAGATCGTCGCGCTGCCGCGCTCGAGGGCTATCATGCCCGTCCTCGCCATCTCGAGGATGCCGAAGTCCTTCAGCAGGGCGAGCATGGCGCCGTTTTTCGCCTCGTCGCCGGTTATGGCTATCATCAGCGACTCGCGGCAGATATCGACTATGGAGGCGCGGAAGACGTTGACGATGGAGATTATCTCATCGCGGCTGTCCTTATCCTCGGCGCGGACCTTGACGAGCATGAACTCCCTGTGGATCGAGAGCGACTCATCAAGCTCGCAAACGCTGATGACGGGGAGCAGCTTGCCGAGCTGGGCCTGCACCTGCCTTATCTTCTGATCCGAGCCCTCGACCATGACGGTGATGCGCGAGACCGAGGGGTCCTGCGTCTCGCCGACGGCGAGGGAGTCTATGTTCCAGTTTTTGCGGGAAAACAGCCGCGTTACCTGGCTGAGTACGCCGGCGCTGTTTTCAACGAGTATGGAAAGCGTTCTTTTCATATTTACCTCCGTTATCCCGCGGTTATCTCTTCATCCTCGCCGATGAGGCAGTCGATGACGCCGCCCTTCCCTGCGAGTTCCTTTACGGCCTCGTAAAGCCCCTCCGCGTCCGTCACGCGCCGCCCCTCGAGCCCGTAGGCCGAGGCGAGGGCGATAAAATCGGGTCCGCGGTCGAGCGTCGTCTGCCAGAAATGCGAATGCATGAAAAGCCTCTGATTCTGCCGCACCATGCCGAGCGAGCCGTTATCGAATATCACCGTCACGACGGGGAGGCCGTATCTGACCTCGGTCGAGAGCTCTGTGAGGTTCATGCGGAAGCTCCCGTCGCCCGTGATATGGACGACGGTGCGGGAGGGATCGCCCGCGCGTGCGCCTATCGCCGCGCCGAGGCCGAAGCCCATCGCCCCGAAGCCGCCGCTCGTTATCAGCTCGCCGGGCCGCTCGAAGCCGAAGTATCTGCACGCCCAGAGCTGGTGCTGGCCAACGTCGGTCACTATGACGGCGTCGGAGCCGACGGCGCGCCTTATGGCGCGGACGAACTCCGCCGGAGCCCCGGGAAGGGACTTCTCCGCCTCGTCTATGAAGCCGCGCCAGGCCTTGCGGGAAAGCTCCGGCGACGTGCCGGCGAGAGCCGAAAGCACGCTGCCCGCGTCGCCGACGATGTGCAGGTCGGTCAGAACGTTCTTGTCTATCTCGGAGCGGTCTATGTCGACGTGGACTATCTTCGCCTTCGGGGCGAAGCTCTCGACGGGGCCGGTCACGCGGTCGGAAAATCTGACGCCGACGGCGAGCAGAAGATCGCATTCCCCGACGGCGCGCCTCGCGCGCGCGTCGCCGTATACTCCGGCCATGCCGAGGCAGAGCTCATGGGAAGAGCTTATCGCGCCGAGGCCCATCATCGTGCAGCAGACGGGCGTATCCGTCTTTTCCGCGAGGGCGGTCAGAGCCTCGGAGGCCCCGGAGCGGATGACCCCGCCGCCCGCCATGATGAGCGGCCTCTCGGCCTTCGCAAGCGCCTGCGCGACGGCGGCGACGCCCTCCTCGTCGGTCCTTACGGGGGCGAGCAGCCTTGCGGCGCGGCGGGCAGTCACGGCGTGCCCCGCCGCGGGCTCGTATTCAGCCGTCTCGACGACGGCGTTGCCCATGATGTCTATAAGCACGGGGCCCGGCCTGCCGGAGGAGGCGAGCGCGAAGGCCTCGCGCATGGTATCGGCAATCTCGCCCGCCGAGCGGACCAGATAGCAGCACTTGGTTATGGGCATGGCTATGCCCGTTATATCGACTTCCTGGAATGCGTCGCGCCCGAGCTGGGCTTCGGGGACATTGCAGGTTATGAACACGACCGGGGAGGAATCCATAAACGCGGCGGCGATGCCCGTCACGAGATTGGTCGCGCCGGGGCCGGAGGTCGCGATGCAGACGCCTGTGCGGCGCGTGGCGCGGGCGTACCCGTCGGCCGCGTGGGCGGCGCCCTGCTCATGGGAGGTGAGGATATGGCGGATGGCGCGCCTGTTTTTATAAAGCTCGTCGTATATCCTGAGCACGCTGACGCCCGGATACCCGAAAACGGTATCCACGCCCTGCTCGATAAGACATGCGACCGCTATGGCGGCTCCGCTCTTTTTCACGCTTTTTCTCCCTTCGCCGGGACTGCGGCAAAATGCCGATATTTTTGTAAGTTTATCATATTTTCGCCCCGTTGGCAACAGCCGGAGCGGAGTCGGCGCCGCTTTTTTATCAAAAATACCGCACCGTATCAGCCATGTTTTATTCCTACGATTGTGTAGCTTGTATATGGACATCAATTCGTTAATGTGTTATTCTAATTGATAAAGCAATACATTTATATCCCGATAGGAGGAGATAGTTTTGACTCACGGATTCCGGGGCGGAGTTCACCCGGCAGACGGCAAGGCGCTGACCTCCGGCTGCGCGGTGGTGCCGCTTCCCGCTCCCGCTCTGGTCACGATCCCCGTCTCCATGCACGTCGGAGCTCCCTGCTCGCCGCTCGTCGCGGTCGGAGATCACGTCTGCATGGGCCAGGTCATCGCTGACACCGAAGCGCCGCTCTCCGCGCCGATACATTCGAGCGTCTCGGGCACGGTCAAGAAGATAGAGCCCATGCTGCACCCCAACGGCAGTCAGGTCATGACCGTCGTCATCGAAAACGACGGGCTGGACACTCCGGCCGATACGATAAAGCCGCATGCCGACGAGATCAGGGACGACCCTGCGAAGCTGGTTGACATAATGCATGATGCCGGCATAGTCGGCGCGGGCGGCGCGGCCTTCCCCGCCTTCTTCAAGCTGCAGGGAGCGATGGGCAAGGCCGATACGATCATCATCAACGCCTCCGAGTGCGAGCCCTTCATAACCTGCGACCACCGTCTCCTCCTCGAGGACGGCGAGCACGTCGTTGCGGGAGCGAAGCTGCTGCGCGACGCGCTGGGGCTGGATAAGGTCTATATCGGCACGGAAGCCAACAAGAAAAACGCGATAAAGCATCTGCGCGGGATCATCGCCGGTGAGAGCGGCGTCGAGCTCGTCGTCTTCAAAACGCGATACCCGCAGGGCGCCGAAAAGCAGCTCATAAGAGCCGTCACGGGCCGCGAGGTCCCGCCCGGAGGGCTGCCCGCCGACGTCGGCTGCGCCGTCTTCAACGCCTATACGGCGTGGGGAGTCTGGCGCGCGGGCGAGCAGGGCGTCCCCGCGATAGACCGCATCGTGACCGTCTCCGGTCCGGGCGTCAAGGAGCCCGGCAACTTCCGCGTCAGGGTCGGCACCCCGATAAGGGAGCTGCTCGACGCCGCCGGCGGGATAAAGGACGGCTATTTCAAGGTCGTCATGGGCGGGCCCATGATGGGAAACGCCGTCTTCGACATCGACGTCCCCGTCCTCAAGGCGACGGGCTCTGTCCTCGTCCTCGGAGACGCGCCGGCTGTCAAAAACCCCGCCTGCATCCGCTGCGGCAGATGCGTCGGCGTATGCCCGATGCACCTCAGCCCGCTCTATCTTTACATGTACGAGCGCAAGAGCGATCTCGACATGCTCACCAAGCTCAACGTCAGGGACTGCATGGAATGCGGGAGCTGCGCCTATATCTGTCCGGGCAGGCTGCCCCTGGTCCAGTCGATACGCTCGGCCA
>JAEFAK010000140.1 GCA_016287555.1 Oscillospiraceae bacterium | reverse complement strand
ATTACGTCGGCGGCTACGCCTACATAGGCTACGGGCAGATGGTAAACCCGTCGGATTATCCCAACGGCATCACCGAGGCGCAGGCGACCGAGCTCATGCGCGCGACGCTGCAGACCATAGCCGGCGTCGTCGACAGATACGCCAAAAACTGGGCCGCGAAGATGGATCAGGGCATGTACGACGCCGTCCTCAGCCTCTGCTACAACCTCGGCACCCAGTGGCTGACCAAAAACGGCAGGCTCGTCACCGCCCTGAAAAACGGGACGCAGCTTTCCCCCGTGCAGGCGGCCGACCTCTTCGGCGGCTACTGCCACGCCGGCGGGATAAACACGCATCTCATCCGCCGCCGCCTCTATGAGGCCGGCATGTTCTCTTACGGCGACTATACCGGCGCGCACAACGGCGACTATACCTGGCTCATACTCAAGACCAACGGCGGGACAGCCGACAATGACAACGACATCGCCTTCTTCCTCAAGGGCAGGCCCTACGGGACGCTGCCCGGCGCCTCCAAGAGCGGCGCGTACTTCGCCGGCTGGAGCACGGGGAGCAGGATACTGACCCCGTCGGATATCGCGGGCGAGCCCATCACCGTCACCGCGACATGGAGCTCGACGCCCGTCGTCCTGCCCGATCCGCTCCCGCCCGAACCGACGCCCGAGATAAAAAAGAGCCGCTATTCCGACGTCCCCGCCGACGCATGGTATATCGACTACGTCGAGGCCCTCAGCGACGACGGCGTCATAAACGGGTATTCCGACGGCAGATTCGGCCCGCGCGATCCCGTGACCTTCGGTCAGGCCCTCAAGCTCGTCATCCTCGCGGCGGGGCTGCCGGAGCAGCCCACCCTCGGCGCGCACTGGGCCGACGGCTACCTTGCCTACGCCATGGAGCACGAGCTCTTCATCGGCGAGGCGCAGTCCCTCGACGCGCCCGCCTCGCGTCTTCTCGTCGCGCATCTGGCGGCGAACGCCCTCGGCCTTGAGCCGGAGAGCGAGGGCGCGTTTACCGACTGCGACGACCCGCTGGCCGCCGCCCTCGCCGGGACGGGGGTCATAACCGGCATCGCCAACGGGGACGGGACCTTCAGGTACGAGCCGGGCGCTTCCATAGAACGCGCGCAGGCCGCCGCGCTCATATTCAGGCTGCGGGTGTATGCCGACGGCAGATGAGCCCGCCGTCAAAAACTGCGATAAAGACCTCAAACGCGCCCGAAGCTTCATCGCTACGGGCGCGCTGTTATATCTGCTATAACCAATATTATGGTTTTCGCATAAAAGAATAGTTCGTTTTGCTCTTGAAAAATGGAATTGAGCTTCGTATAATGATATACGTAGGAATTTTTTGATTTAAATAAATTGTCAAAATCGCACGGAACGTGCATGAAAGGAGGCCTTGCCTTGTCAATGGAAGCGATAGACGCCGTGAGGGAGGCCGAGAGGAAAGCCGCCGAGCTCATAGAGAAGGCCCGCCGCGAGGCTGCCGAGGCGCTGGAGCGTGCCGAGAAGGAAGGCCGCGAGGCCGTGGCTGCCGCCGCGGAGCGCGCCGAGAGAGAGTCGGCCGAGGCCGACGCCGCCGAGGAAAAGGCGACGGCTTCCCGCATCGCGGAGCTCAAAGCCGCCGCCGCCCGGGAGGACGCCGCGCTCCGAGCCAAAGCCGGAGCCAGGCTCGACGCGGCCGCCGGACAGGTCGTGGAAAGGATCGTGAACGGCTGAGATGGCCATAGTCAAGATGAAAAAACTCCGCCTGCTGGCGCTGCGAAGCCAGCAGGACGAGCTGCTCGACCGTCTCCAGAAGTTCGGATGCGTGCAGGTCGAGCCTCCCGAGCCCGTCGGGGCCGAGGAGGCCGCGCTCGTGCTGCCCGGGGCCGACAGGGTCGAGCAGTGCCGCCGCGACAAGGCCGCGATAGAGCGCGCGCTCGCCCTGCTGGATAAATACGCCTTCCAGAAGAGCAAAATGTTCGTCAAGCGGCCCGTCGTCCCCATGGCGGAGTATTTCGATCCGGAGCCGATGCGCGTCGCCCTCGAGGACGCGGCGGAGCTGGAAAAGCTCGACGAGGCCATACGCAAGGTCGCCGAGCAGGAGAGCCGCGCAAGGGGCGTCATCGAGTCGCTGACGCCGTGGGAGAAGCTGGACCTTCCCATGGATACGCGCGGGACGGAGACCTGCTCGCTCGCCTTCGGGGCGGTGCCGAACTCCATGAAGACCGACCCGGCCGAGGCGCTGGGCGAGTCCGAGGCGCTGGCAGAGCTCATCCCCGTCTCCGAGGACGAGGACAGGAAGTATTTCCTCCTGCTCAGCCGGAAGGAGGACGAGGGCGCGGCGCTGGAGGCGCTCCGCCTGAGCGGCTTTTCGCAGATAGCCCCGCCGGCCGTCAAGGGCACGGCGGCGCAGAATATAGAGGAGCTGGAGGCAAAGCTTGAGGAGCTGGCCGCGAAGCGCGAGCAGCTGACCGCCGTCGCCGAGGAGTTCTCCGACCGGCGCGAGAGCCTCAGACGCAGCCTCGACAGGGCCAATACCCGCCTCGAGCGGGCCGAGGCCGCCGCCATGATGCCGGGGACGGAGAGCGCCGTCCTGCTGCAGGGCTGGCTGACCGCCCCGGACGAGGAAAAGCTCGCCGAGCTCCTGAAGGACTTCACCTGCGCCTGGGAGACGGAGGACCCCGCCCCCGAGGAGGCTCCCGACGTCCCCGTCAAGCTGAAAAACAACAAAATAACAAACGCGCTGAACATGGTCACGGAGATGTACTCCCTGCCCGCCTACGACGGGCTCGACCCGAACCCGCTCATGGCTCCGTTCTTCATCCTGTTTTACGGGATAATGATGGCCGACATGGGCTACGGGCTGCTGATGATGCTGGCCGGCGCGATAATAACGAAAAAGTATAAGCCCAAGGGCTCGTCGGGGCATATGTTCAGCCTCATGTTCTGGTGCGGCATATCGACGTTCGTCTTCGGCGCGCTGACGGGCGGCTTCTTCGGCGACTGGCTGACGCAGATAGTCCTCATAACCTCCGGAAAGGACTTCGCGCTGCCCGCCCTGTTCACGCCGCTGGGCGATACGCTGATGATACTCATCGGATGCATGGCGCTCGGCGCGGTGCAGATCATAACGGGCATGGCGATAAGCTTCATCCAGAAGCTCAGAAAGAGGCAGTATCTCGACGCGCTGTTCGACGAGTTCACCTGGTGGGTCGTCTTCGCGGGCGCCGCGCTGGCGATACTCAAGGTCACGATGATAGTCCTCTGGATCGGCGTCGCGATGGTCGTCATCGGGCCGCTGATCCGCGGCAAGGGCATGGGGAAGATAACCGGCATCTTCGCCTCGATATATTCCAACGTGACGGGCTACTTCGGCGACATCCTCTCCTATTCGCGTCTTATGGCGCTGATGCTCGCCGGAAGCGTCATAGCGCAGGTCTTCAACACGCTCGGCGCGATAGCCGGAAATATAATAGTATTCCTTATAATATCCATCGTAGGCAATATCCTGAACTTCGGGCTCAACCTGCTGGGCTGCTACGTGCACGACCTCAGGCTCCAGTGCCTGGAGTACTTCGGGAAATTCTATAAGGACGGCGGCAAGCCGTTCCGTCCGCTGGCCGTCAACACCAAATACGTTGACGTAGAGTAAACAAGGAGGAAAAAGAAATGTTCGGAATCTCCACAGGCGCGGCAATAGGAATGCTGGGCGCGGCGCTGGCCGTCTGCCTCTCCGGCGCGGGAAGCGCGCGCGGCACGGGCGTCGCCGGTCAGGCCGGCACGGGTCTGCTGAGCGAGGATCCCTCCAAGTTCGGCAAGGTGCTCATATTGCAGGTCATACCCGGCACGCAGGGCCTCTACGGCCTCGTCGTCGGCTTCATGTGCCTGCTGCGCATGGGCGTGCTCGACGGGACGTTCGCCGACCTCGCCTTCGTCGACGGCTGCCGCTATCTGGCCGCCTGCCTGCCCATCGCCATCGGCGGCGGCATCTCCGCCGTCGCGCAGGGCCGCGTCGCCGCGGGCTCGATAAACCTGCTGGCCAAGAAGCCCGACGACTGGTCCAAGGGCATGGTGCTGTGCATCACGGTCGAGTTTTACGCGATACTCTCCCTGCTCGCGTCGCTGCTGATGCTCATCCGCATCTGAGGCGCGCCATGAACGGGATAGAGAAGATAACAGCCCGCATAGCGTCGGACGCCGAGGCCGAGGCCTCGCGCATCGCCGCCGAGGCCGCCTCGCAGGCCGCAGAGATATCCCTGAAATGGGATGAGACGGCCCGCGCGAGGTATGCCGAGGTCATCTCCGCGCGCAACGCCGAGCGCAGGGCGAAGGCCTCGCGCGCCGTCGCCGCCGCGGAGACGGAGATACGCAAGTCCGTCCTCGCTCTCAAGCAGGAGAGCGTATCCGCCGCTTTCAGCCGGGCGCTGGAGCTCATAGCCGGGCTCCCGGAGCCTGAGTACGTCGATTTCCTCGCCCGCAGCGCGGCGAAGGCCGCCGTCACGGGCTCGGAGGAGGTCGTATTCAGCGCGCGCGACAGGGACTCCGTCGGCGCGAAGGCGGTCGAGGCCGCCAATGCTCTGCTGGCCGCGCGCGGCCTTCCGGGGGAGCTGAAGCTCTCTCCCGCGGCGCGAGAGATGGCCGGGGGAGTCGTCGTCCGCTCCGGCGACATAGAGACCAACTGCTCCGTGGAGACGGCGGCCGCCTCTCTGCGCGACGAGCTCGCCTCGCAGCTCGCGGGGACCATGTTCTCATAAGGGCTCGAAGGGTCTCACAAAGCAACACTCCAAGCACGAAAGGTAGGTGACGCGCCATGCGCGACGAGGATTACCTGTTCATATCGGCAATGCTCAAGGCCAGACGTTCCGCCGTGCTCGACAGGGAGCGCCTCGAGCGTCTGCTCTCGGCCGATACGGCCGCGGCGGCGCGCCTGCTGGCGGAATACGGCTTCGGGGACGTCGAGGGGCTCGACGCAGCCGGCGTGGACGCCGCGATGAGCGCGCTGCGCGCCGAGACGTTCGACGAGCTCGACAGGTTCGCCCCGGATAAGGAGGCCGTGCGCCTCTTCCGCCTGAAATACGACTGCCAAAACGCCAAGGCCCACGTCAAGTCCGCCTTTTCCGGGCTCGACGCTGGCAGGCTACTCTACGCCTGCGGCACGATAGACGGGGCCGGCAGGAAGGA
>JAEFAK010000139.1 GCA_016287555.1 Oscillospiraceae bacterium | reverse complement strand
GAGCAGCCTTTCGCGCGGCGAGTCTATGATGCGGCAGCCGACGACGCCCGCAGCGTTGCAGCCGAAGCCCATGCACATCGTCAGCGCCTGCTTGCCGCAGGCGCGGCAGCGGCGAAACGGCGCGTCGAGCACGTAGGCCGCGCGCGGGAGCCAGCCCGCGTCTTCGAGAATGGTGAAGAGCGGGAAAAAGATGGCCATGGGCGGCAGCATGACGCTGACGACCCAGGCAACGACGCGGAAAACGCCCTCGACGAGCGCCCCGCGCAGCCACCGCGGCGCGCCGGAGAGCGCGGCAGAGAGAAGGCATTCAAGCTTCTCAAACCCATGCCCAAGAAGCGCGGAGGGGTAGTTCGCGCCCGAGACAGTCAGCCAGAGTATGCCCGCAAGCAGCGCCAGCATCAGCGGGTAGGCCGTCAGCTTCCCGGTAAAGAGCCGGTCGAGGCGGCGGTCGAGGGCCGGGCGGCTTTCGCTTTTGACGACCGCGCCCTCACATACCCCGTCCGCCGCGGCGAGTATCGCCGAGGCGACCGTCTCGCGCAGCTTCGCGGGGCCGAGCCCCTCCCGCAGAAGGCCGAGCCCGGCCTCCGCGAGCGCGGAGCGAAGCTCCCCATCCTTCCGGAACGAAAAGCCGAGAAATCGCTCCGCCGAGGCTGTGAGTGAGGGATCGGGGTCCCGCAGGCGCAGGGCGAGCCAGCGCGCGTCGACTCTGCCTCCGGCGAGCCTTTCAAGGCAGGGCACGATGCGCGCGATCGCGGCCTCGACTGCCTCCGGGTACTTTACGCGCATGCCGCCCGCCGAGCCGCCGGAGGCGATCGCTTCCAGAAGCTCGGCCCTGCCGCGCCGCCCCGTCGCCGCCGTGCCCACGACGGGGACGCCGAGCCTTTCCGAGAGCAGCGTCAGATCGAGCGCGACGCCCTTGCGCCCGGCCTCGTCCATGAGATTGACGCAGACGACGACGCGCGCGCCCGTCTCGATGGTCTGAAGGGCGAGGTCCAGCCCGCGCGAAAGGCAGGTCGCGTCGCAGACCACGACGACGGCGTCCGCTCCGCCGAAGCAGATGAAGTCGCGCGCGGCCTCCTCCTCGGCCGAGCGAGCCAAGAGCGAGTACGTCCCGGGCAGATCGACGAGCGTGCACAGCCCGCCGCGGCATCTTCCGGCCGCGCAGGCGACGGTCTTGCCCGCCCAGTTGCCCGTATGCTGGCGCATGCCGGTCAGAGAGTTGAAAAGCGTGCTCTTGCCGACGTTCGGGTTCCCCGCAAGGGCGATGAGCGGGCCCTCCCCGCGCGCCAGACCTGTCAGCGCCGCGCCGACGCCCGTCGATGAGCTCGTCAGTCCCATAGCACGCCCTCACGGACGCGCACGGCTACGCCCGCCGCGTCGGCGGCGCGGATCGCTATGACCGCGCCGCGAATGAGATATGCCGAGGGGTCGCCCGAGGGGGCGGAGCCGACGCACTCGACCTCCGTGCCCTCCGCGAGGCCAAGATCGAGAAAGCGCCGCAGCATGTCGCCCTCCGCGCTGACCGATACGACCCTGGCCCGCTCGCCCGGACGGAGGGAGCACAAACTTACCTGTCTATCCATACCGCACCTGCCATGAGAGAATTCTTGCCCCATTTTATTCCCGCCTGCAGGAGGGCGTGAAAAAGCTCCCTGCGGATGATCCGCAGGGAGCACGGTGATCGAAACAGCTTACTTTTTGGCTTTTTTCTCGCCGGCTATGCTGTCGGCAAGGTTGTCCATCAGGCCGGAGCCTCCGTCCGCGCCCGCCTTCTTGAGCGTGCGCTCTCTGACGGCCTCGCGGATGATTATGAACAGCACCGCGCATACCGGGACGCCGAGCAGCGCGCCGGGCACGCCCGCAAGATTGCTGCCGACGATGACCGAGATAAGAACGAGCACCCCGGGCAGGCCGACGGACTTGCCGACGACGCGCGGATAGATGAGCGAGCTCTCGACCTGCTGGAGGCAGAGAATGAAAACGACGAAGAAAAGAGCCTTGAGCGGGCTGATGAGCAGGATAAGGAAGGCGCCTATGAGCTCGCCTATAAACGAGCCGACCATCGGGACGAGCGAGGTCGTTCCTATGACGACGGCGATGATCTCCGGGTAGGGGAAGCGGAAGATGAGCATGCCGATATAGCAGAGGATGCCGAGAATGATCGCCTCGATGAGCTGGCCGGTGATGAAGTTGGCGAAGACCTCATTGGAGAGCCGGGCGACGTTGAGCACGCGGTCGGAGGCCTTTTCGGGGAGAAACGCGATGACTATGCCCTTCGCCCAGCGGCCGACGCGCTCCTTCTGCGCAAGGATATATACGCCGATGACGACGCTGAATATGACGCTTATCACGCCCGAGGCGAGGGAGGTCGTGACGTTCGTCGCGGTATTGATGATGTTGCCGCTGCCGCCGAGCACATAGTCGTACAGATTGCCGAAGAGGGCATCCCAGTCGACGGTTATTTTCGGTATGCTTTCGGAGGCGATGTTGAAGCGCTCGAGGAAGCCCTCGACCCATTCTATGGCGGAGCTCACGTAGCCCGGGAGCGCTTCCGCGAGGCCGGTTATCGTCGTTCCGAGCTTTGGCAGCACGACGAGGACGACGCCTACGACTATCCCCAGCGCGACGACCATGGTCAGAACGAGGCTGACGGCGCGCTTGATATTTCGGAAGAACTTGTGCTTTGCCTTGTCAAGAAATCTGAAGACCTTGCGCTCAAAGAAATTGAGCGGGACGTTGAGGATAAAAGCGATGCAGAAGCCCGCCGTCACCGTCGCGAGCACGTGGCTGAGCTTTACGAGCAGCGAAAGGATGACGGTGACGTTCCTTGCGAGGGTATATATGACGACGGCGAACAGGATTATCAGCAATACCGTCTTGATATTTTTGCGGTTGAATTCCATTCGGAGCCTCCGGCCGGTCATATCTTCGGTAGAGGGGAACAATCCCCCTTTTAACGTTATTATACATTATTCCCGCCGCGCCGTAAACATGCTAATTGTGTCTTTTTCAAGCGATTTTTCGCCGCGGGGCTGCTCAAGGGCTCTCTGCAGGTTGTCAGACGGCGATATTTGCTGTATAATATCTCAAATCCCAAATCCGCAAAGGATGTGCAGGAATGGACTGGATAAAGCTCGCCAGACCCAAGCATTGGATCAAAAATCTGCTCGTATTTGCGGCGCTCGTCTTCAGCGGAAGGCTGACGGAGGGCGCGGCGGTCCTGCGCTGCCTGTGGGCGGCGCTGCTCTTCTGCGCGGCGAGCTCTGCCGTATATATCTTCAATGACATCTGCGACGCGCCGGCCGACGCGCTGCATGAGGTCAAGCGCGCCCGTCCCATAGCCTCCGGGCGCATAAAGCCGGCCTCCGCCGGAGCCGTCTGCGCTGCGCTGACAGCGGCGCTCATCGCTGCGGCCTTCTTCGCTGTCAAGAGCCCGAAGCTGACGCTCCTGCTGGCGGCGTATATAGCGATGAACGTGCTATACAGCCTCTTTCTCAAGCGCATCCCGCTTCTGGACGTGTGCATCCTCGTCGCCGGCTTTCTGCTGAGACTTCTCTGCGGCGGCGCGGTCATAGACCAGCCCGTCTCGCCGTGGCTTTACCTGACCGTTATGGCCCTTTCCTTTTTCGTCGGCCTCGGCAAGCGGCGCAACGAGCTTCGCCGTCTCGGCGCGCGCGCTGAGAACGTGCGCGGCGTGCTCAGGTTCTATACCCCGGAGTTCCTCGACAAGAATATGTATATGTGCATGGGCGCCGCGGTCGTGTTCTACGCTCTGTGGACGGTCCTCGGCCGGCCGGGCGGAGACACGCATCTCGTCTGGACGACGCCGCTGGCGCTCGTTATCTGCATGAAATACAGCCTGACGATAGAGCGGAGCGACTGGGCTGACCCCGTGGACGTGCTCATCGGGGACAAGGTCATGCTCGTGCTCGTCGTCATCTTCGCGGTCATCATAGCGGCCGTGCTTTACGGGGGGAAGATCCTTGGCGCCGCGTGAGGTCAACGCATACGATTTCGACAATACCATATTCCGCGGCGATTCGACCGCGCGCTTTCTCGCCTTCCTGCTGCGCAGAAAGCCTGCTCTTGCGCGCTACGTCTTCGTCTGGGCGTGGGCCGCGGCGAAGTACGCCCTGCGCATCACGGACAAGACGTGCATGAAGCAGAAGATCTATTCCGTCTTCTCCCGCGTCGAGGATATGGACGCGCTCGTGGAGGAGTTCTGGAAAAAGAACGCCTCCCGCGTCAAGCGCTTTTATCTCGAAAGGCGCAGGCCGGACGACGTCGTCATCTCCGCCTCGCCGGAATTCCTGCTGCGCGGCATATGCGCCGATCTCGGCGTCGGCCTGCTGATAGCCTCGCGCGTCGACCCGCTGACGGGCGGGTACGACGGAGCCAACTGCCACGGGGAGGAGAAGGTGCTCCGCCTGCGCGAGGAGGCGCCGGACGTCTCGATAGGGGAGTTCTATTCGGATTCTCATTCCGACGATCCCATGGCGCGCATTGCCGAAAAGGCCTTCCTCGTCAAGGGCGACAGGATACTCGACTGGCAATAAAAAGGGAATAAAAAAACCGGCAGCTTGAAGCTGCCGGTTCGCTTTGAGCCAGACTTATGCGATGATGTTGAGAACAAGCGTCAGGACGACGAAGACGATGGCGAGCCACTTGGTAGCGCGCGCGAGCTTCGCGTCGATGGAACGGGACTTGTTCTTGGCAAGGAAGGTGTCCGCCACGCCGGAGATGGCTCCGGAGAGCCCGGCGCTCTTGCCGGACTGCAGAAGGACGACGGCGACGACCGCCAAACAACAAATAAGCTGAACTATCGTAAGCGCCAGTTTCATGACGAGCATTCCTTTCGGCCGAGATCGGCTTAGATCGCACTTTACAGTGCCGTGAAATGGATATTATCATAAAGAACACGGCTTGTCAATCATATATTTTGCCGCTGCTAATAAAGTTTTTGAAAAAGCGGCGAAAAACTTCTCCGCAAGAGGGGAGAGAGGGCTTCTTTGCGATTGACAGGCATAAAGCCGCATGATAAAGTAATTAAGTTATACCCCCTTATAAAACTCCGAAAGCAGGGAAACACAATGGAAACCGTCAAAACAAAGAGACAATCCCCGGTCGTGCCCATCATTGCCGCCCTCGTGGCGATGCTCTGCGTGGGCGACATCTATCTCTGGAGCGTGCT
>JAEFAK010000138.1 GCA_016287555.1 Oscillospiraceae bacterium | reverse complement strand
GGATCTTCCGGCGCGAGGTCCGGAAAAATGTCGATGACCCGGTCGTCGAGGCTGAGCAGTCCCTCCGTCACGGCGATGCCGACGGCCGTCGCGGCGTAGGTCTTCGTATGCGACTGCAGGCCGTGGCGCATACCAGCGGCGTAGGGCGCCCACCAGCCCTCGGCGAACACCTTGCCGAAGCGCATGATCATCAGCCCGTGGGGCTCGGTCCAGCCCTCCTCAAGTCTGTCCAGCAGCCATTCGACCGAGGCGGAGGGGACGCCGACCGATTCGGGGGAAACTCTCTCGAACTCTTTTCTGATCAAATCGCTTCCTCCTTTGCAATTCGAGTTTTCTGTATTATGTCAATCGTCAAGCTCCAAGACGCCCGACGGGACGCGGACCTCTATCGTCTTTTTATCAAAATCGGCGGTCAGCTCGGCGAAGTCCCCGTCCTTATCCCAGCGCAGGACGAGCTCGGCGGGACTTCTACCCTGCCGGACGGAAAAAACGCCGTTAAAAGCGTCGGAGGCGTTGCGCAGGCGCATGAGGGCGAAAATGCGGCGCAGGAAGGGAGCCCTGACGCGCTCGGCTATCTCGGCCTCGGTGAAGTTATGGCGGTTTATCTCGCGCCCGCCCTCGCCCCTCTCAAGGCAGGAAAAATCGTTTTTGCCGGCCAGCAGGCCGACGTAGTATATCTGCGGGATGCCGGGGGCAAATAGCTGGACGGCGCGCGCGAGCACGTACCCGTCCTCGTCCTCGCCCATGTCGGAAAAGAACGTCCCCGGGAGCTGATACATCTTCTCCTTCCCGCCGACGCTTATCCTTCCGTAGGGGACGGGGTCCCGCTCCCGCAGCTCCCGCGGGAGGGCGCCGAACGCCCTTTCGTAGCGCTCCATGACGACGCGGACGGTATCTTCGATCTCGTCCTCCGTCATGAGGCCGGCGGCGTCCACGCCGCCGATGCCGTCATGGGTGTCGAGCGTCGTTATCTGGCGGCGCGGGCATATCTCCAGCCAGTGCTTCAGCCTGTCCGTCCGCCCGGACTCGACGGCGTGCAGGAGCAGGAGCGGCAGGGCGAAATCATAGACGTAATGCCCCCGCTCCGCAAGCTTGAGCTGGATGGAATACTCCTCGTGTATCTCGGCGAGCATGTCCGTCCCCGTCCCGCGCAGGGGCTCGGTGCTGATATCGAGTATGTCCCATATCTGCGGCTCGATGAAAAAGCAGGACGTGCCGGGCACCTTCGAGGTGTAGGCGAAAGCATCGAAGCGTATCATGGGCACGTGGGAGGCCAGCCTGCCGAGATTGCGGCGGTAGTATTCCCGCGTCGCGGGAGCGTAGGGGTCTATGTCGACCTGCTCCTCATAAAACGTGCACCAGAGCCTGACCCCGGACCCGTCTGCGAGCGTGAACTCGCGGCAGGGGCCGCCCGGCTTTCGGGCATAGAGGACGGCGAGATCGGCCTCGGTCGGCTCGCCGCCCGGCCAGAACTCATCCCAGTGAATGAACATATCGCGGTAGGGCGAGGCTTCGCCCCTGAGCATATAATCCCTGAATTCCTCCGCGCGGATGGAGATGTGGTTGAGCATGAAATCGGCTGCGAGGAAGTATTTTTCCGCAAGGCGGTCTATATCCTCCCAGGTCCCGAATGCGGGATCGACCACGTCGTAGTTTATGACGGCAAAGCCGCGGTCTCCCGAGGAGGGAAAAAACGGCAGTATGTGCACTCCGGCGATCTCATCGGCAAAGTACGTGTCGAGCACGTGTTCAAGGGCACGCAGGTCGCCGCCCATGCTGTCGGCATAGGTTATGAGCATGCATTTGTTTTCTGTCTTTCTCATGTCTTCCTCCGGGGGACGCGCGCCCCGACGCGCTCAGAGCCCGAGGGCTTCGTACACCAGATCCCGCACGGCCGGATGTATCTCGTCGTAGACGGGCATAAAGTTGAGAACGTGCTGTGCGTAAGCGATCCCCACGCGGTTGACAGGATCGACGAGGGCATAGGCGCCCGCGGCGCCGTCCCAGCCGAACTCGCCGACGGGCGAGCTTCCGGGCGCGGCCTCGTTCCTGACGCGCACGCCGAGCCCGTAGGCGTACGGCTTCTTCTTGCCCTGCAGAAAATCCTCCTGCGCCTTCCCCGTCGTGACGGAGCTCATGAACATGCGTACGGACTTTTCCGAGAGAATGCGCTCCCCGCTCCGGGTCTCGCCGCCGTTGGCCAGCGCCTCGACGACTCCCGCATACGCGGACACCGTACCTATCAGGCCGGCGCCGCCGCTTTCATAGTTTTTTGAGAGGATGAAGACGTTTTTATCCGAGGTCGGGACTATCTTCTTCCGGCCCATGTCGTAGGTATACTGGGCGGTCAGCTTCACGCCCTCCGGGAGCGAGAAGCCGAGGTCCTCCGCGCCGGCCGGCCCGAAAACGTATTTCCTCAGATAATCTCCGAAGCGCTCGCCAGAGGTGACCTCGACGGCCGCGGCGAGCACGTCGTGCCCGAGAGAGTACAGCCAGCGCGTTCCCGGCTCGTACGCGAGCGGCATCTCCGCCATGGCGGCGACGAGCTCGCGCGTGGAGGCCCTGCCTCCCGCCTCGGCGGCGGCGCGCTTTACTGCCTCGGAGGAGGTGTCGTAGGTCATGCCGCTCATCATGGACATGAGGTCTATGATGCGAATCTGACGCGCGGCGTAGTGCTGCGGCTCGTCCTTCTGCGGCATCTTCGGCGGCCACTGCTCCATGGAAAACTCCCTGTCTATGACCGTCATGGCCTCGAATTCCGGAAGGTATGCGCACATGGGCTCGTAAAGTCGCATGCGCCCCTGCTCGATCTCGCGCATGACGGCGGTCATCGTTATGAGCTTCGAGGCCGAATAAAAATAGTACCTGTCGCTCTCCGAGGCGGGCACTCGCCCCTCGAAGTCGGAGCAGCCGGTCAGGTGCCGGTACACCGTCTCGTGTCCGACGGTGACCGCGATCTCAGTCTGCGGCACGCCGTAGGCGTCCTTCAGCCCGTCAAGATATGCTGTCAGCTTTGAGAAATCCATGGCGTTTCCTCCCTATGCAGAGTGTTATCGTATATTATGTAAACCAGCGGTCCATGACGGCCCGCGCCATTTTGCAGCCTCCGAAGTCGTTGGGGTGCACTCCGTCGCCGAGGTGCATGCCCTCCTGCAGGTGCGATGGATCGTCCGGATCGCGCATCACTGCGTCGAGATCGACGAGGCTCTCCGCCGGGACGCGGGCGCGGATGAGGTCGTTGCAGCCCCGCCTTATGGCGTCGGCCCTGTCCCGCCAGGGCATGCCGTCGGCCCCGAAGGGCATTATCGTGCTCATGAGGACGCGGCTGCCCCGCGCCCCGGCCTGCTCGGCCGTCTCGGAAAGCGCGGCGAAGACGCCCTCCGGCGTCTCCTCCGGCTCAGTGCCGGAGACCATCCAGTGGGTGCAGTCGTTGACGCCCTCCATGATGAATACGTCGTCCGGCGCAGCCTCGGAATAGAGGTCGCGCAGGAAGCGGTCCCTGCCGGCGGCGCCGAACTGGTGCCCCTCGCCGGGCGAAACGGGGACACGCGGATAATCGCGCGCTATCCTGTTGCCGCATATGCCCGCGTTTATGACGGCGAGGCGGCCGGGGTATTTTTCATAGAGCGCGAGGATGAGCGGGTCGGAGAAAAAGCCCATGTGCGTGACGGAGTCCCCCATCAGGCCCATGAGACGCGCGCCGTCCTCCGCATATACGGAGACGGCCTTCACGCCGACGAGGAAATGGTTCGGGTAAGGGTCGGCGGCGAGGCCGGGGCAGAGCTCCTGCTTGACCGTAAACCCGAGCGGGCCGCTTCTGAAATCGCCCGAGAACTGGCTGCACTGCCAGACGCCGAGCCGCCACGTCACCAGCGCGGAGCGCAGGACGGTCCTCTCTTTGAAATAGAGCTTGAGGATGAGGTCGTCCTCCGGCGAAACGGGGACGCATACCTCGTCGCTGCGGCGCTCCTCCCCAGGCGCGAGGACTATCCTCCCGCTTCCTCCGCAGGTCAGCGGGAAGTCCGGAGTCTTTTTCCCGGAGACGCGGTCCCGCAGGGCTATCGCCGCGGCCTCGATGCGCATTTCGTCCGGGCTGTCGGGATTTGCGAAGGTGACGCGCAGCTTCTCTCCGCGCAGATTGTTGCGTATGACGGCCTTTTCCGAGACGTTCTCTAAGCAGCCGATCTCATAGTGATATTCGACGGGGACGGCCCCGAAGGAGGGTATCCACTTGCTCATGGCGGCCTCCGTTTTCAGCCCGCAGGGGCGTTTTCGTTACATGCCGAAGCGCTCGATGAATTCGTCCTCTGAGATTATGGGGACGCCGAGCTCCTTGGCCTTCGTATTCTTCGACGAGGCTGAGGTCAGGTCGTTGTTGACGAGGAAATCCGTCTTTTTCGAGACGCTCCCGGCGACCTTGCCGCCGTTTGCCTCGACGTAGGCCTTGAAGGCGTCGCGGTTGGCGAAGGCGTGCACCTCGCCCGTTACGACGAAGGTGAACCCCGCGCAGCCGCCCGTATTCTCTGTCTTCGGCTCGGCCGCGGGGATCGTCATAAGCTCCGTCAGCTCGCGGAAGACGCGGCGGTTGGCCTCGTCTCCGTACCAGCCGAGCACGGCGGCGGAGCGCTCCGGGCCGAGCCCGTCCACGGCGGAAAAGTCCGTCCCCTTCTCGAGCTCGTCTATCAGGCCGGGCCAGCCGTAGGCTCCGACGAGGCGCTTTGCCGCGTCGCCCGCTATCTGCGGGATGCAGAGCGCCGTCAGAAAATGCGCGGCGTCGGTACTCGTCCTGGACTTTTCTATCGCCGCGAGAAGGTTCTCGCAGCTTTTGTCCCCGTAGCCCTCCATCTCGCGTATCTCGGCGGCATGGTCGGCAAGCCTGTATATATCCGCGAAATCGCGCACGAAACCCAGCCCGACGAATTCCCGCAGGGTCTCCGTCGAGAGGCCGTCTATGTCCGCGCCTATCTTGCTGACGAAGCGCTCGAACTTCTTGAGGTTCTTCGCCGGGCAGTCCGGATTGGCGCATCTGAGCGTCCGCGCGCCGCTGACTCCGACGGCCACGCTCACGGGCCCGCCGCAGGCGGGGCAGCTTTCGGGAAGGGCGTACTTCCCCTTCGCCGAAGGCACGCCGACGACCTTGGGGATTATCTTATTGGCCTTTATTACCTCCAGCTCGGTCGCGCCGTTTTCGCCTATGCCGAGGCGGTCCATCTC
>JAEFAK010000137.1 GCA_016287555.1 Oscillospiraceae bacterium | reverse complement strand
GCATGATACTCGGCTCGGACAGCCACACGCGCTACGGCTGCTACGGCACCATGGGCGTCGGCGAGGGCGGCGGCGAGCTGGCAAAGCAGCTGCTGATGAACACGTGGGACATCGACGCGCCCGAGGTCGTGCTCGTCTGGGTGCACGGAGAAGTCCCTCACGGCGTCGGCCCGCACGACGTCGCCATCTCCCTGTGCGGCGAGGTCTTCCCGAAGGGGCTCGTCAAAAACAAGATACTCGAATTCGCGGGGCCCGGCGTCGCGGCGCTGCCGATGGATTTCCGCATCGGCATAGACGTCATGACGACGGAAACTTCCTGCCTTTCCTCGATATGGATAACGGACGAGGAAACGAAGAAATATTTCGACGCGGTCGGAAGGCCCGAGGCCTTCGCCGAGCTCAGGCCCGACGAGGGGGCATGGTACGACGCGGTCGTGGATATGGATCTCTCGACGCAGGAATGCATGATAGCTCTCCCCTTCCACCCCTCCAACGCCGTCTCCATACGCGAGCTCAACGCCGATCCCGAGGGCATCCTATCGCGCTGCCAGGAGGAATGCAACCGCTCGCTCGAGGGCGTGAAGCTCGATCTCACGGGCAAAATAAAGGACGGGCGCGTCACTGCGCAGCAGGGCATCATAGTCGGCTGCTCGGGCGGCCTCTACGACGATATAGCCGAGGCGGCCGCCATTCTCGACGGCGGCATGGTCGGAAACGGGGAATTCAACCTCTCCGTCTACCCCGCCAGCACGCCCACGGCCCTCGCGCTGACGCGGGACGGTACGATAGAAAAGCTCCTGCGGGCCGGCGCGGTCATCAAGCCGAGCTTCTGCGGCCCCTGCTTCGGCGCGGGCGACACCCCCGCCGACGGAGCTCTCTCCATCCGCCACGCCACGCGCAACTTCATGTCCCGCGAGGGCTCGAAGCCCGGCGAGGGGCAGATAGCCTCCGTCGCGCTCATGGACGCGCGCTCCATCGCCGCGACGGCGAGAAACGGCGGCGTCATCACCGCCGCGAGCGACATAGACTATGAATTCGAGCGCTCCGAGTTCGTTTTCGACCCGACTATCTACGACGGGCGCATATACGACGGCTACGGGCTTCCCAAGCCCGAAGAGACGCTCCGCCTCGGTCCCAACATAACAGACTGGCCGAAGATGTTCCCGCTGGGCGAGAATCTGCTGCTCCGCGTCTGCGCGGCGATATACGACGACGTCACGACGACGGACGAGCTCATCCCCAGCGGCGAGACCTCCTCGCTGCGCTCAAACCCCGTCCGCCTTTCGGATTTCGCGCTCTCGCGCCGCGCCCCGGACTACGTCCCACAGGCCAAGAAGGTCCGTCAGGCAGACCTTGCCCGACGCGCGGGCGACGTGCCCGCCGAGGTGACGGAGGCTCTCGCGGCCGTCTCCTCCGAGCCGGAAAAGCTCGCCGCGAAGTGCGATTACGCCTCCTGCGTATTTGCCAAAAAGCCCGGCGACGGCAGCGCGCGCGAGCAGGCCGCCTCCTGCCAGAAGGTCCTCGGCGGCGGAGCGAACATCTGCTATGAATACGCGACCAAGCGCTACCGCAGCAACCTCATAAACTGGGGCGTCGTGCCGTTTACGGCCTCGGAGCTGCCGGAGCTTCGCGACGGCGACGCGGTCTACGTCCCGGATATACGCGGAGTCGTGAGCTCCGCGCCGTGCGACGTGAAGGCTTTTCTCATCCGCGGCGGGAAGGCCGAGCCCCTCTCGCTGAGGCTCGACGCGCTCACGGAGAACGAAAAGGAGATTCTGCTTGACGGCTGCCTGATAAACTGGTACGGCCGCGGGAGGAAATAAGATGGAAAAGATAAAAATGAACGTCCCCGTCGTCGAAATGGACGGAGACGAGATGACGCGGATCATCTGGCAATGGATCAAGGACGAGCTCATACTCCCCTTCGTCGACCTCAAGACGGAGTACTACGACCTCGGCCTGCCTGAGCGCGACCGCACGGGCGATCAGGTCACCGTCGACGCGGCGAACGCCGCCGTGCGTCTCGGCGTCGCCGTCAAGTGCGCGACGATAACGCCTAACGCCGACCGCGTGAAGGAATACGGCCTGCACGAGATGTGGAAGAGCCCGAACGCGACGATACGCGGCATAATGGACGGGACGGTCTTCCGCACGCCGATACTCATCGACTCAGTCAAGCCCATCGTGCGCGGCTGGAAAAAGCCCATCACGATAGCGCGCCACGCCTACGGCGATATCTACAAGGCCGTCGAGCTGCGCACCGGCGAGGGCGGCACGGCCGAGCTCGTATTTACGGGCAGATCAGGCAAGGTCGAGCGGCGCGAGGTCGCATCGCTCAAGGGCCCCGGCGTCCTGCTCGGCATGCACAACCGCGAGGACTCCATAGAGAGCTTCGCCCGCTCCTGCTTCAATTTCGCTCTTGCGACGAAGCAGAGCCTATGGTTCTCGGCCAAGGACACCATATCCAAGGTCTACGACGGCGCGTTCCGCGACATATTCGCGCGCGTCTTCGAGGAATACCGCGCCCGCTTCGAGCAGGCCGGCATCGAATACTTCTATACCCTCGTCGACGACGCGGTCGCGCGCGTCGTGCGCAGCGAGGGCGGCTTCATCTGGGCCTGCAAGAACTACGACGGCGACGTCATGAGCGACATGATCTCGACGGCGTTCGGCTCGCTGGCGATGATGACGAGCGTCCTCGTCTCGCCGGACGGCAAATACGAATTCGAGGCCGCGCACGGCACCGTCACGCGCCACTATTACAGATACAGGAACGGCGAGGAGACCTCGACCAACCCCGTCGCGACCATATTCGCATGGAGCGGCGCGCTGAGAAAGCGCGGCGAGTTCGACGGGCTGAGCGACCTCGTCGCCTTCGCGGACGCGCTCGAGGCCGCGACGCTGGCCACTTTGAACGACGGCCTCATGCCGAAGGAGCTCGCGGCGCTCGCCGACGGGCCCGCGGAGTCTGTCAATACCCGCCGCTTCCTCGCGGAAACGGCCTCGCGCCTGGCTGCGAGGCTCGCATAAGGAGACGCAATGATCGATCGCTTCACACTCAAATACGCCGCGCGGCGCAGGATGTTCTTCGCCCGGCCCTCGCCCTATGCGGTGACGCTGCTCTTTCTCGCAATAACGACGGTCGTGCGCTTCATCGTCGAGCGGCTCGTCCTCAAGCTCTCGGAATGGACGGAATACCTCATGTATCTGCTCTACGGGCGCATGACGAGTTCCGACGCGGAACTGTATTCCTTTTTTCAGGAGGCCTGGGGCAAGAGCGGCCTTATTATGAGCCGCCCCGTCTATGACAGGACGATATGGCTTCCCATCGTCCTCTCCCTCGCGCTGGCGCTGCTCGTCAGATGCGTCGCCGTCGGCTACGATTCCTATTGCCTGAAGGTCAGCCGCGGCGAGGAGGCGAGGTACGGCGAGCTCAAGGTCGGCTTCCGCTTCGTCACGAAGACCTTCGTCATATGCGTCGTGCAGGGCGTCATAGTCGCCGTGCTGACCTGCTTTCTGATAGTCCCCGGCGTCATCGCCGCCTACGCCTACCGCATGACCGTCTACAACATGCTCGACCACCCCGACTGGGGGCCGATCCGCTGCATGCGCGAGAGCCGGCTCATGATGCGCGGGCACAAGGCGCAGCTCTTCCTGCTCGACCTGAGCTTTCTGCCGTGGTATCTCCTCTGCGCGGTCACGATGGGCATCCTCTATATCTGGAAGCTGCCGCATTTCACGACGACCTACGCGCTCTTTTACGGCGAGCTCTGCGGCCGCAGCAGCTGGGACTTCCAAGATCCGAGACCGGATAACGCGATATGACCGGATCACGCTTACGGCGCAGTCTTTGCGGACTGCGCCGTTTTCTTTGCGGCGCGATGAAGGCATCGCGCCCGTCTTTGTGGAATCGTATCTGCGTTTTGCCTATTCCTATTTCGCGTGAAATGCGGTATACTGTTTAGTTAGTAAGAACGATCAAGGGAGGGACGAAGATGCTGCGAGATTGCGCCCTTGAAAGCCCCGCGTTTTCCCGGCTGCTGGACGTCTGGAATACCAGAGCGCGCGGCGCGGAGGAGTTCCGCGCGGCGGGCGGCAGGGTCGTAGGCTGTCTGGGAGACGACGTCCCGGAGGAATACGTCATAGCGGGCGGTATGATGCCCGTGCGCATCCCGCCGGATCCGGACACGGACCTCGCCGGGGCCGACCGCTGGCTCGAGGCCTGCTTCGATCCGCTCGTCCGCAGCCAGTTCGACCGCATCGTGCGCGGCGAGACGGCGAAGCTCTGCGACTATATCGCCGTTTCCAACTCGACGGACGTGCTCGTCCGCATCTACCTCTATCTGCGCGAGCTGCGCCGGACGGAGCCGGAATGCCCCGTCCCGCCGACGGCGTTCATCGACTGGCTCTTCACCCGCTCGCGCAGGTTCCAGCTCGCAAACGAGCGCACGGCGGCGGAGTTCCGTAAGACGGCGGAGGCCTGGGCCGGGCGACCCATCTCCGACGGGGACGTCGCCGCGGCGATCGCACTTTTGAATGAAAACCGCGCGGCGCTGCGGGAGATATCCGCGCTGCGCCTCGCGCCCGAACCCCGCGTCTCCGGCGCGGAGGCCCTCGTCATAACGGGCGCGGGCTTTTATATGGACAAGGCCGCGCATACGGCGCTCGTCAAGGCTGTCGCCGGGGAGGCGGCGAGCTGGCCCGCGCTGACCGGGCCGCGCGTCTTCCTCAGTGGCACGGGGCAGTACGACACGGCGATCTACGACATGATAGAAGACTGCGGCGCGGTCGTCGCCGCGGAGGATCACGACTGCGGCATGCGCTGGTACGAGGGGGATACCGACCCCGCGCTGCCGCCGGAGCAGGCTGTGGCCGCCCGCTATACGCAGCGCTCCCCCTCCCCCAAGAAGGCCGCCGTCTCCCGGCGCGTGGACGCGCTGTGCGCCGCGGCGCAGAAGGCGGGCGCCCGGGGCGTGGCCGTCTGTATGAACCAATTTGAAGAAGCCGCCAGTTGGGATTTCCCGGAGGAAGCGAACGCGCTGGCCGCCCGCGGAATTTCTGCGCGGGCGTTCAGCAAGCTGCCGTATCCGGCGGACAAGGATCCCGGACTGGGAGAAAAGGTCGCGGATTTTGTCCGCGGCCTGAAAGGGGGCGCGGGCAATGGCTGAACCGGCAGTTCGCGCCGATCCGCCCCGCGCGGTCAAGCGCCTGAAGGCGGCGGAGGAATCCG
>JAEFAK010000136.1 GCA_016287555.1 Oscillospiraceae bacterium | reverse complement strand
GCGACGTTTCCGTGGCCGATGCTTGTATTGCCGCAGTTATTATACTTGGCGCCGCCCCAGGTCGCGTCCTTGCCGGACTCCATGCAGCCGGTGAGCGTGGCCGAGAGCATCGGCAGCGGCATCATCTCGGCATAGAGATGCTCATAGCAGTTGACGAGGCTGACCTGCCACTTGGTGAAGTACTCGATCTGCGCCTTGTATGCGTCGAGCACCTGCTGCATGCTGGTCATATCCTTGAGATAGCCTGTCTGCAGGCCGGTGGGCTTGTCGGTGGAGCCGGGGAATTTGCCGGGGTTGACGCCGTTGTTGATGGCGCACCAGAACGCGGCGGGCAGAATGGTATAGGAATCGTGGCCGTCGCCGCCGGAGTCGGCGAGGTCGTTGCCGCAGGAGCAGGGCTCCACGCAGCCGATGAGGCAGTAGTTGCGGGCGTCCTCGAGGGCGACGCCGCGGCGGACGAGCGCCTCGATGGCGACGTCGTCCCACTCGAAGCAGGGCACGCCGCCGACCTGCTTGGTCGTCTCGATGCCTGCCTCCCAGAGCTCGTCGGGCGTACCCGCGTGGACGCGGAGCGCCAGCGGCGGGTTATGCAGCTTCAGGCGGGCGGAGGACTGCATGACCATGTAGGTCATCCTGTTGGTGACGTCGTTGCCGTCCTTATCGATGCCGCCGAGGGTTATGAGCTGGCCGGCGGTGTAGCCCGGGCCGCTCTTGGTCGCGCGCTCGGACCAGACCTTGTTGATCTCGGCGACCTTGAGGATGAACATGTCCGTAAGCTCCTGCGCCTGCTCGACGGTGAGCTTTCCGGAGGCGAGGTCGGCCTCGAGATACTTACCGCAGTACTGGTCGAGGCGGCCGTAGCTTATGCCGTGGGGCTGGGATTCGAGCAGCAGACCGAGCTGATACATGAAGCAGGCCTGCAGCGCGTCATGGTAGCTCTGGCAGGGCTTTTCGATGACGCGGTCGAGCCTGTCGGCCATGTCGAGCAGCTCCGCTTTGCGCTTTTCGTCCCTGCAGGTCTCCGCCTGGCGGAGGCACTCCTTGGCGTAGCGCTTTGTATAGATGATGAGGCCCTCGGTCACGAGCTCGATGGCGCGGTAGAACTGATAGGTCTTGCCGTCCTCGCCGCCGAGACCCTTCTCGAGCAGGGCGGCCTTCTTCTCGCGCGCCTCCTGCAGGACGCTGCCGAGGCCCTTGTCCACGACGGTCCAGAAATTGCCGCAGTAGTGGCCCATGGGGTGCTGGCAGTTATTGACCGGCAGGAAATTCAGCACGCCGTTTCCCATGACGTGCTCGCGGTACTCGTCGGGATAGACCTCGTCGATGGCGGCGCAGGTGCAGTTCTTGTCCCAGAAGCGGCCGGTCTCCTCGATATACTTGCGGTCCTCGGGATCGAGGTCGTAGGGGTCGGTATCGCGGGTGGCGAAGGTGTCGATCTCGTCGAAGAACCAATAGAACGAATGCTCGGGATAGAGCGCGCTGGAGCGGTACTCCACGCCGGGATGGCCGACGATGAGCTCATGGTCGTGCACGGGGGTGGGCATCTTCTCGAACAGCTCGCGCATGACGCGGCCGCGGCGGAGTATGCCCGTCACCTGCGGGTTGTTCATATAGTACTCGGTGACGATCTTATAGCGGCAGATATCTATCTTGGGCTTCTTATTGCGGTACATCGCGCGGATATGCGCGACTCTCTCGGAAATGGGCGCATTCTGATACACGCTGCATCCTCCTGACATAAAGATATATTGGATCCCCCGCGCGGGCGGGGTCTTTCATCGCAGGATATATTATATTATCCGTGAGCGCTTTTGGCAAGCAGAAATCCGGACTCGGGCGAGTCCGGATTTTGGTTATTTTTGCTATTCAGTCCGCCCCGACGAGGCGCACGACGGCGGGCTCGTGCCCAAGCGCGGGGATGATCTTCTCCCTCAGGTCGCGGACGGAAAACCTTATCGAGCTGGTGTTCTCGCAGGGGTGGCAGCCGAAGAGTTCCTCGCCGAGCACGTCCTCGTCGATGACGAGGCGGACGCGCCCCTCCGGGTCCGCGAGAAGACCGAGTATCGAGACGCTGCCGGGGTGCAGGTCGAGCAGGCGCTCCATGTCCTCGGTGCTGCCGAACGAGAGCCGGCTCGTCCCCAGCTGGCCGGAGAGCTCCTTCGTCTTGAAGGGCTTGTCCCCCGGCATTATGAGCAGGTAAAAGTCCGTGCGCTGTCTGTTGCAGAGGAAGAGGTTCTTGCAGATGTGCACGCCGAGGACGGCGTCGACGTCCGCGCAGACCTCCATGGTCGTCGCGGGGCGGTCGGGGTGATCCGTCCTGTCGAACTCGACGCCGAGGCGGTCGAGAAACTCATAGGCGCGTATCTCCCGCGCCGAGCGCCCTTCTTTTTCCGCGGGCGAGCCGTGCAGAAGCTCCATCCTTCTCCCCCCCTCAGAGCCATTTCTTCTTCTTGAAGAAGATTATGCAGACGACCGCGACGACGACGCTCAGCGCGATGACGGCGGGGTAGCCCCAGGGCTTGTCGAGCTCCGGCATGAAGCGGAAGTTCATGCCGTACCAGCCGACGATGAGCGTCAGGGGCATGAATATCGCCGTCACGACGGTCAGAACGGTCATGATGCGGTTCTGCTTCAGGTCTATCTGCGACTGGTACATGTCGCTCAGCTGCATGGTATAGTCGCGCAGGCTCGTCGCGACATCGATGAGGCGCGCCATGCGGTTGGAGAACATATGGAAATAGCGGAGGTTCTCCTCCTTGAAAAAGTCGTTTTCATCCTCCTCGAGCTCCTGGCTGAGGTCGATGAGCTGCTCATAGTGCACGCGAAGCTGGCGCAGATCGCCGCGGATGGCGTTTATCTCCGTCAAATATCCCCCGTCCGCGCTCTTGAGGACGGCCTTTTCCATCGCGTCGAGCCTGTCCTCGTAGCCCTCCATGAGGCGCAGGTCGCCGTGGATGATCTGCTCGAGAAAATCATAGATGAAGCGCTCCAGGCAGGGCAGGCGCCAGAGCTTGGAGCGGCGGATCTCGCCGATGATGCGCTCTGCCGTCCCGGAATCGTCGATGAAGACGACGCCCTTCTCGTCGAGCGCGAAGGCGAAGCCGCTGTCCTCCCCGGCGAGATCGGACCTGTCCGGGATGGCGAACGTCCCCGTCAGGGAGTCGTAGTTGACCTCTATCTTGGTATTGTGTATCTCGGCGGGGTCGAGATCGAGGTCTATGCCGAACTCGAAGCGCTCGCGCTCGCCGGCCCACTCGGCCTTGGTCAGGACGGCGACGTACTGCGCGTCCCCCTTGCGGATGTCCTCCGCCGAGCACTCCTCGAGCGTCTTTTTGATGAGATAATACACTTTCCTCACCTCGCATAAGGCTTTGGCCCATTATATAACACGCGCCCGCGCGCCGCAAGAAGAAAACGCCCCTCCCGCAGGATATGCGGGAGGGGCGTTCGGTGCGGTTGGACGCCGATCGTCACACCATGTATGGGTTGGGATCGGTGAAGTACTTCTCGTTCACCTCGACGGGACGGCCTATCTTGCCTATCATGACGAAGAGCTCGCGCTCCTTCTCGCCGGAGGTGACGGTGCCGAAGCCGCGGCCGACGGAGTAGAGATGATGATAATTGTCGAGGAAGCAGAGCGTGTTGCTGCGGAAGCCCATGAAGTTGGGCCCGAGTATCTTTTCCATGTTCTGCTCCGTGACGCTGACGAGGTACATCCAGTCGTTTATCTTGACATAGTCGCAGGGCTCGTCGGAGCTCGGCATTTCCTTGGTGAGCTCGCGGAGCCTGCCCGTGCCGTGCGGCTTGTCCTCGAGGCCGAGCTCATAGCCTATGCGGTACCAGCTCGGGTCGTAGTAGACGTGGACGGAGGCGTTCTGGTGCCCGTATCTCCAGCCGACGGCGGTGCCGACGACGTCGCCCGTGAAGCCGTGGCGGCGGCGGTCTGTATGCTCCTTGCCCTCCTCGGCGATGTAGCCGAAGCCGAAGTGGGTGTTGACGACGTAGGGATAGCAGGGGTTTTCCCCGGCGGAGGCGCGCAGATACGTGACGAGCATCTGCTCGAGGTCGATGACGAAGGTATCGTTCCTGCGGGGCACGAGCCCGGAGATGCAGAAGCTGAGCAGATAGATGATATCGTCGGCCTTGCGCAGCTCATAGCTCTCCTCCTTGGGCTCGCTGCCGCGGAAGGACCACGTGAGCTTGTAGTTGTCCTTGAAATCCAGGTCGTACTCGCCCGTCTCCTCGCCCGTGTCGAGGACGAATCTGAACTGCTTTCCCGCCAGCTCGAAGCTGCGCGGCGGGCAGTATTGCTTTATGGATAGCTTGTTCGCCTCGGGGGCGTATTTTTCCATGAGGTTCATTCAGCCGTCCTCCTTATCCGTCTTTTCCGATCCCGTCACACGAGGTAAGGGATCGGGTCCGTAAAAAGGCTCTCGTCGACCTCGACGGGCTGGCCGTACTTGCCTATCATGACGAAGAGCTCGCGGTCGACGCCCTTGGTCGTGACGGTGCCGAAGCCGCGTCCGACGGAGTAGAGGTGGTGGTAGTTGTCCAGGAAGCAGAGCGTATCGCTTCGGAAGCCCATGAACCCGTCGCCGAGGATCTTCTCGATGTTCTGCTCGGTGATGCTGACGAGATAGACGCCGTCCTTTATCTTGACGTAGTAGGCGGGCTCGTCGGCGCTGGGGAGCTTCTTCATGATCTCGCCCATGGCGCTGGTGCCGGTCCTCTTTTTCTTCTCGCCGGCGGGGTAGCCGATGCGGTACCAGTGGGGATCGTGGTAGATGTGGGTCGTGGAGGTGTTGTGCCCGTAGGTCCATTTGACGGCGGTGCCGACGACGTCGCCCGTGAAGCCGTGGCGGCGGCGGTCGGTGTGCTTTTTGCCCTTCTCGGCTATGTAGCCGAAGCCCCAGTGGCTCTCGATGAGGTACGGATAATAGGGATTCTCGCCGAGCGAGCAGCGCAGATACGTCACGAGCATCTGCTCAAGATCAAGGACGAAGGTCAGGTTCTCGCGCGGCTCCTTGCCGGCGACGTTGAAGCTCAGCAGATAGATGAGATCGTCGGCCTTGCGCAGCTCATACTTCTCGGCCTTCGGGGCGCTGCCCTTGAAGCTCCATTCAAGGGTGTCGTTATCCTTGAAATCAAGGATGAATTCGCCGGTCTCCTCGTTCGTGTCGAGGACGAGCTCGAGCTTCTTTCCGGCCAGCTCGAAGCAGCGGGGCGGGCA
>JAEFAK010000135.1 GCA_016287555.1 Oscillospiraceae bacterium | reverse complement strand
CTCGCCGCCGAAGTCGGCGTGGCCCGGGGTGTCGACGATGTTGATCTTCGTCCCGTTGTAGGTCACGGCAGTGTTCTTCGACAGGATGGTTATGCCTCGCTCGCGCTCGAGGTCGCCGGAGTCCATGACGCGGTCCATGACCGCCTGGTTCTCGCGGAAGACGCCGCTCTGGCGGAGCATCTCGTCGACGAGGGTGGTCTTGCCGTGGTCGACGTGGGCTATTATGGCTATATTTCGGATGTTCTTCATAAAAACAGCTCCAGCCGGGCCAATGCCCGTAAGTCTCAAAACCAAGGTATTATAACAGAAACGCACTGGCTTGGCAACACTTTTGAATGCCGGCGCGCAAAAAAAGCGGCGGGGCATGCGCCCCGCCGCGGGTCCGTCATTTCCTGATCGGGAAAAATACCCTCGTCTGTTTCTTGTATTCCGCAAACCCGGGCTTCTTCGACTGCCTGCCGTCGGCCATGGGGACGCTCACGAATATGAAAAGCAGCGTATTGGCCAGCGCGCCCGCGAGGAGCCACCAGCGCTCCGGCATGGCGCAGACGCAGGCGAGCCCTATCCCCCACCACATGCATATCTCGCCGAGATAATTCGGATGGCGGGCGTATTTCCAGGGGCCGGTGCGGATGAAGCCGCCGGTCCCGCTTCTGCGGAAGCGGTGCATGAGGATATCCGAATAACCCTGCAGTATGACGGCGGCGAAGGATACGCAGACGAATATGACGCTCCCGACTGTCGGCGGCGCGGCCTCTGCTATGGCGAACACCGCGGGAAGGATGCAGCCGTAGACCACCAGGGTCGGGACCATGTGTATGCCTATGAAGTTTATCAGCGGATAGGCCTTCCCCGTCTTTTCATGCAGCATTACATATCGCCAGTCCTCGTGCGTGAGGCCGCGGAAGGTATAGGCCCAGTTGGCGGTCAGACGCACGCCCCAGAAGCAGACGGCGATAAGCAGCAGCACGCCGAGCGGCGTGAGGCTCCTCCCCGCGGCGAAGCAGACGAGGATGAATATGGGCTGGACGCTCCAGTAGGGGTCGTAGACGGAGGCGTTTTCGAATATGAGACTGAATATGAAGGTCACGACCGTCGCCCCGACGTCGGCTATGAGCAGAGAGAGCCAGAACGGCAGGCTGAGCGCCCTGTAGATCGCGACGCCCGCGAGCGCGGCGATGATATATACTATCGCGACGGCTGTGAAGCTGAGCGCGCGGCTTTCCTTTATCTTCATCCCTGTTCTCCGTCTTTCTCTTTATTATCGGATCCCTGCGCTTCCTCGGCGAGCTCGCGGCCGATGCGCCCCATGAAAACGTCCCACGGGCCGAGCCTTTTTACGAGATAGGCGTACCCGACCGTATTGGCGCGGGTCATCTTCTTCCCGAGCAGGCGCTTCTGCTCCTTGACGTACTCGTAGAGCTCCCCGTCGCTGACGGAAGCGAATTTCAGGGCGAACTCCTCCTCGAGCTGCTTTCTCCCGCTCTCGCGGAGCTTCCTGCTCACGCTTTTGTCCGACAGCGTCTTTTTCCTTTTCGGATCGACCGGCATTGCTCTTCCTCCCAAAAATATCTGAAATCAAAACGGGCGTGATGGACATACCTCTCAAATACGTCCCTCACGCCCGATGTTAAGCGCACAAAAATATACGTCCGTCCCCTTGCGGGGCCCTTCGTTCTCGATCACCATAGGTCTTCCGACTACATGCATTAGGGGGCCTGCGCCCCTGCGCCCGTCATTCTACCTTCTCACGGTCTTCCCGCAATGGCCGGATCACTCCGCGAACGACGGCCTCACGCACTCACGGCAACGTGCAATGTTCCAGAATCTCGCTGGATTCCCTCATCCCCACGGCTGCCTCACACAGTCGAAGGGTCATGATGCAGCTTATTCGATTGTCAATTTCAAATATGTTCAGGTGCCTATAGATTATCCCATTTTTTCAACGCTGTCAATAGTTAAAGCGAGACTTTTTGTTTTCTTTTTCCTCTTTTTCCGCTATCGCGCAAGGACGTGGAGCTTCTCGCCGGGCAGTGCCTCCCCGCCCCGCTTCGCGCAGCGCTCCTTCGCGGAGGGGCCCATGCATACTGCGGCGCGGTCCGGCGCGCAGACGGCTGCCGGCGCGCGGTCCTTCTCCGGAACGGCTCTGAACGTCTCCTGCACGAGGTCACGTCTGCTTCCGTCAAAAGCGCGGGCGGATGCAGTAAGCATCCGCCCGTAAACGCTGTTCAGGTGTTTCAGGGAAGCACCGGAGTCCAGTACTCGCTGCCGTAGATGTCGGTGAAGACGTACATGACGGAGGCGTACTGGGGATCGGGGATGTAGACGTCGTTGACGGTGTAGGTGCCGTCGTAGACCCACTGGTCGCCCATCATGTAGGTGTCGCTGTACTGTCCGTCGTAGGTGTAGTAGTCGCACAGGAAGTCTATCCTGTCGCCGTTTTTGAGCACCACGTCCTTGGTGACGGTCTCGGTCACGTCCTCGCCGTAGATCATGCGCGCGCCGGCTATGCGGCCCAGGCCGTTCGGACTGGCGCTGTCGTACGTGATGACGATGATGAGCTCCGCACGGGCGCCGTTGAGGAGGACGGGCACGCGGCCGGTGACGGTAAAGCCGCCGTCAAACTGCGTCGTATCCGTGTGGTAGTAGGCCACCGGCTGGTTGTTGATCGCCAGCCAGGTCCCGTCGTACTCGCCTATGAGGTCGCCGTTTGCGTCGAAGCTGAACTTGTTGTCGAGGCCGAGGTCGATGTAGCCCTCGCCGTCGTCGTAGAAGAGGTTCATCTCGAGGCCGTTTACGTAGGACCACTGCTCCTCGGACAGGAACATCCTGTAGCCGCTGCCGGCGTCTATCCAGACGAGGGCGGACGGGTCGAAGCGGTTGTCGGTTATGTACTCTATGGCGCTGTCGGCGTCCAGTCCCCTGCCGAAGATGGAGTCGAGCCCTGTGGAACCGCCGAGCAGGCTGCCGAGGCCGGAGCTGTCGCCGCCGAAGAGGCTGCCGAGCAGGCTGCCGACCATGTCGTCGCCCATGAGGCTGCCGCCGGAGGCGGAGCCGAGCAGGGACGAGTACGCGGAGGTGCCGCTCGAGATGGTCTGGCCGCCGGCCTCCATGCTCGCGAACTGCTGGATGCAGCGGGAATACTCGCTGTCGAGCCCGAGCGCCTCGTAGGCCGCTACGGCGCTGCTGACCTTGGATATCTTCTGATACGGGAAGTATACGGAAACGCCGTAGGCGTTGGTGATGCTGCCGGAGGTCCTGTTGTACTTGACCGCGCCGAGGATGGTATTCGAGAGCTCGCGTCCCTCGGCGGTGCCGATGCGGTTGGCGAGGTCGACCAGGTCGACCTGGTCGGACTTGCTGGACTCGGCGAAGGAGCGCGCGCCGCTGCGGGCGGTGGAAACGGTCTGGTAGCCGTCGTTGGAGATGAGGCCGGACACGCTCTGCGCGAAGGCGTTGAAGTCGGCGGGTACCGTCTTCTCGAGCTCGGCCAGGTCGACTATCGAGAGGGTGGCCTTCTGGCCTGGGCATCTCCTGTCGCACTGGACTATGAAGTCGTCCACTATCTGGCGGCCGACCCTGACGGTCTCGAGCGAGGTGTTGGCAGACAGCTGGGTCAGCCAGTCGGTATAGTACCAGCCTATGCCGGGCTCTGTCTCCTCGGAGGCTATGAGGTAGTCTGCGTAGGGAGCCATGGTGAGGGCGTTTTCGAGGGTGCCCATGAGGCAGGCGTCGTAGCCGATGAAGTCGAACTTCACGCCGCCGGACTGAAGGGCGCTGCTCAGGCGCTGAAGATTCATGGCGCCGGACCTGGTGTTCTTCTCGTCGTAGCCGTAGCCGGTGATGGAGCCGCCGCCGTGATCCCAGAGGATGAGCTCGTTCCTGTTGGCGGGATAGTTCTTGGCGCAGAACTGGATGAAGCTCGTGAGCGTGGCGGGATCGGTCATGGCGCCGTTTCCGGCGTTGTCCACGAGCCTGCGCACGCCGCCGGACTCCACCTTGTAGATCTGGTTGACGCTGCTGCTCACGATGCTGTTCTGCCACTTCTTGGCGCCGCCGGTATATACGATGACGTTGACCTTGTCGCTGAGCCTGGCGTTGACCATCTCCTGTATGTCGTAGGAGCCCATGCCGCCGTTGCTCTCGAGGTCGGAGCCGCACATGTACACCATGACGGTGACGGTGTCCTGCCCGCCGCCGAGTATCCTTGTGTACTTGGCGCGCGCGGCGGAGGCGACGCTGGTGTCGAGGGTCGACGTGTTCTGCGCGGTGCTCCAGCCGGAGGAGTAGCCGCCCGCGGAGGAGCTGAGCGAGCCCGAAGTCGAGGTCATGCCGCCGAGCAGGCTGCTCAGGTCGAGTCCGCCGTAGGGCGAGGCGGACTGGGTCTGCTGCGTGGTCTGCTGCAGCATCTGCGACTGCTCATAGCCCGACAGGAGCTGCGTGAGGTCTCCGAGGCCGCCCGTCTGGCCGCCGACGTCTACATTGCCGGAGCCGCAGAGCCTGGGCTTCAGGATGAAGAAAGCGACGATCAGGATTATGACGATGAGGATCGGGCTCATCCTTCCGGCGCGGGCGCGGGTCACGTTGCTGCCCGTGCTCTGCTGTGTCGCGCCGGTCTGGGGCGGGGTGTAGCCCGGTCTTCTCCCGGCGTAGCCGCCCTGCTGCCCGACGGGGCCGGTGCCCTGTCCGGAGCCGCGTCTGCCTATGGAATTGCCGGTTCCGGTAGCGTTGCTTGGACGGCCCTGGGGCCTGTTCTGCGGTCTGTTGTTCTGATTCATGTGTTAACCTCCCGTCCGCGCCTTCGGGCGCCGATTGGATCTATCAGTTCCCCGCGGACTGTTCCGCGAGTCTCTTGACGAATTTTTCCTCGTTGCGCCTGTACGCGCGGTTTCGCAGCGTGAAGTAGCATATCAGCTGCGCCGCTATGGTCAGTACCCACGATATCGGGTACGACGCGTACAGGACCTCCAGGGTCTTGTGCGCGGCGAAATATGTGTATATGTATACCACCCTGAACCCGCATATGCCCGCCAGGGTGATGCAGGTCGGCAAGATACTGTACCCGAGTCCCCGCATGACGCCCGTCATCATGTGCTGCATGCCGTTCGTGAAGTAGGCCACGCCGAGTATTATGATGCGGATGCATCCGGCCGCGATGGCCGCCTCCTCGGAGGTGTATATGCCGACGAGCTGGCGCCGGAACAGGACGGTTATCCCGCCCAGCACCGTCGCCACGATGACTTCCATCCGCAGGCCCGT
>JAEFAK010000134.1 GCA_016287555.1 Oscillospiraceae bacterium | reverse complement strand
AAGCGGCGCGTCGCCATAGCCGGCGTCATGGCCATGCAGCCGGACGTTCTCATCCTCGATGAGCCGACGGCGGGTCTTGACCCCTCCGGGCGCGACAGCATCATAACCAACATCATGCGCTACCACGACGCGACGGGCTGCACCATAATCCTCGTCACCCACAGCATGGAGGAGATCGCCCGCAGCGTGGACAGGCTCGTCGTATTCAATAAAGGCCATATAATGATGGACGGCGCTCCGTCCGAGGTGTTCGAGCATGACGAAGAGCTCCGCAGCGTGGGGCTCTCCGTCCCGGAGGTCTCGCTCGTCGCCAAGCGCCTTCGCCAGCTCGGTCTTCCGCTCGACCGCTCCGTTTATACGGTCGAGCAGGCGAAGGAGGCTCTTCTCGCCGTGAGGGGAGGTGCCGCCGGTGCTCCGTGACGTCACTCTCGGCCAGTACTTTCCTGGCGATACGGTAGTCCACAGGCTGGACCCGAGGACAAAACTCGTCCTGACGCTCATATACATCGTCGCGCTCTTCCTGGCCGTCGACTATTTCTCATATGCGCTGATGATCGTCGTCCTCGCGGCGTGCATCATCATATCGAAGATAAAGCTCAGGGTCATCCTGCGCGGCGTCAAGCCTCTTCTCATAGTCATCATCATAACGGGCCTGCTGAACCTCTTTTACACAAAAGGCGAGCCCATACTGTCCTTCTGGATCATCAAGATAACGGTCGAGGGCATCAAGCGCGCTGTATTCATGATACTGCGCATCGTGATGCTCATCATGGGTACTTTCCTCCTGACATATACGACCTCGCCCGTAGCGCTGACTGACGGGCTCGAGAGCCTTCTCAGCCCCCTCAAGAAGCTGCGCTTCCCGGTACATGAGCTGGCGATGATGATGAGCATCGCGCTCCGCTTCATCCCGACCCTCATCGAGGAGACGGACAAGATCATGAGCGCGCAGAAGGCGAGAGGAGCAAACTTCGATACGGGCAATCTCTTCCAGCGCGCCAAGGCGCTGCTGCCGCTTCTGATCCCGCTGTTCATCAGCGCCTTCAGAAGAGCGGACGAGCTTGCCGTCGCCATGGAGAGCCGCTGCTACAACGGCGGCGAGGGCAGGACCAAGATGAAGTCTCTGCACATGGCGTCGCGCGACTGGATCGCTCTTTTCCTCGGCGCGGCCCTGCTGGCGGGGATGATAGTCATGAACGTATATAAGATTTAGGAGGCCGAATGCGCAATATCGCCGTAAGGATCGCATATGACGGATCGGGGTACCACGGCTGGCAGATCCAGAAGAACAACGTGACCGTCCAGGAGGTAGTGCGCGGCGCTCTGACCGAGATAGTCAAACAGCCCGTCTCCGTCGTCGGCTGCGGCCGGACGGACGCCGGGGTGCACGCCGAACGGTACTGCATCAATTTCAGGAGCGATACGTCCATTCCATGCGACAGACTGCCGCTTGCGCTGAACGCGCTCCTGCCCGGCGACATATCCGCCTCCGACGCCGTCGACGTCGACGACGATTTCAATGCCATACTCTCCTGCAGGGGAAAGGAATACACCTACAGGATACTCAATTCCCGGGTCCGCGATCCGTTCCTGGAAAAAAGAGCGTGGTTTTATCCGCAGAAGCTCGACGTGGGCATCCTGTCGCGCGCCGTCTCCCATTTCGTCGGGACGCACGACTTCGCCGCCGTCCGCTCCGTGGGGACGGAGACGAAGAGCACCGTGCGCACGATAAGCTATTTCGACGTTTCCAAGACCGGAGACATCATCTCGTTTCGCGTCTTTGCCGACGGCTTCCTTTATAACATGGTCAGAGCCATGGTCGGTACGGCCGTTTACGCTTCGATGGGAAAGCTCGACGCGGACGATATCCCGGAGATCCTCGATTCGCGTAACAGGACGCTTGCCGGACCGACGGCCCCGCCGCAGGGCCTTTATATGACGCGGGTCGATTACGACGGCCCCGCCGGAGAAATGATGAGACGTTAAGAGGCATACTATGAAGAAGAGGAAAAAGCTCATCGGAGCGATCATATCGGCGATCATCGTCCTCGCGCTCATAGCGGGTGCGGTCTATCTCATCACGCACCGCGAGCTGATAGCCGACGGCGGCTTCGATCAGTTCATCCAGAATACTTTCCATAAAAACAGATCGCGGAACGAAAACATATATTTCGACGTCTATTCAGAGAGCACGTTCGCCACGCTGACCGATTCTCTCGCCGTCGCATCCGATGCGGGCATCTCCGTCTTCGACGCGTCCGGGCAAAGAACGGCGACGTACAATATCCAGCTTCGCTCGCCTCATATTGCCTCCGGAAAGCGTTCGGCGCTCGTCTGGGTGTCGGGAAGTGAGGAAGCCTACCTTGCCGGCCTCGATTCGATAACTCCGCTCAAGGCCGACGGTGCCGTCATAGGCGCAAAGATGAACTCCGAAGGCATGTTCGTCGTCTGCGCCGAGGACACAGGCTACAAGGCGGCCGCGACTGTATATGACGCCGCCGGAACGGCGGTATATAAGTGGTACTCCGGGGAAGGCTATCTCATTGACGCGGCTGTCTCGGAAAACGGTCAGCGTCTGATAGTCTCGACCCTGACCGACTCGGGCGCGCGGCTTGTTAGCTTTGCTCTGGATAACGAAACTCCGAAGGGCGAGTTCATCGAGGAAGGCTCGCTCTATCTGGAGACGGCGTTCCTCTCGGATTCAAGAGTCTGCGCCATGAGCGAGAATGCGCTCCGCATTTTTCCGTTCAGCCTTTCCTCGTCGGACGTATATGATTTCTCCGGAGAGTATCTGAAAAACTACACCTTCGACGGCAGCGGCTTTGCCGCGCTGCTTCTCGGGAAATACAGAACGGGAAATCAGGCCCGGCTCGTGACTGTCGGAGCCGACGGGCGCGAGAACGCCTCCGTCGAGCTCGACAGGGAAGTGCTCTCCATGTCTGCCGCCGGAAGCTACGTCGCAGTCGCTTTCGCGGATAACACCGTGACTGTTTATAACGACAAGCTCGCTGTCGTTGCCGAAAAGGATGAACTCATAGGCCTCAGGGGCGTGTACGTCAGACCTGACGGCACGGCCGTCGCCGTCACGGCGACCGAGGCATTCTCGATAGGGGGGTGACGTTTTTGTCAACATGGGTACCTGTTATAATCGACATACTGCTCCTGCTCATCGTCCTGTTCTGCGCCTATAACGGCTTCCGAAAGGGCCTGATACTCGGGATCACCGGCATAATAGCCATCGTCGTCGCGCTTTACGGGGCAAACCTCCTCGCGGATACGTTTTCCCCGAAGGTGCAGGAGGTCATGAAGCCCTTCGTTGAGGGTATAGTGGAGAAATCCGTCAACGACGCAAAGGATAAGACCTCCGAACCCGGATATGTTTTCTACGGCCCCGAGGAGGGCGAAAACGACGAGGTCTACGAGGTCAGCTATGAGAGCCTGCGCAAGCTCGGCATCCTTAAATCCGCCGCGCAGCGGATAACGAGCGAAGTCCGCGAGAAGGTATCCAAGATCGGCAACGACCTTAAGCTGGAGCTGGTCGACAAACTGACGGAAAAGCTTGCCTATGCGGCGACGCTCGTCATCGCCTTTATTTTGATAATCATCATTTTCGTCGTGCTGGCAAATATCATCAATCTTGCATTCAAGCTGCCGGGACTTGAGCTTCTCAATGAGCTCCTCGGGCTCGTTTTGGGCCTTGCGAAGGGCTTTGCGATAGTATTCCTGCTAGCCTGGCTCGTCAGGTTCTTCGGAATCCTGCTTCCGGAGAAGACCATAGACAAGACGCTCATCCTCGCGTGGCTTATCAAGGTCAATCCCATCCCGCATTTCCTCGGCATCTGACAGATATATTAATCCAGAAAGGAACCGTTACCTCAGATGAATCTTCCTAATCTGCTGTCGCTACTAAGACTCTGCATGGTACCGATATTCGTGCTGATGTTCTTCAGCAAGCTGGAGGGCTCGGACTACGTCGCGCTCGCCGTATTCATAGTCGCTACGGCCACGGATATGCTCGACGGCATGATCGCCAGGCGCCAGAACAAGATAACGAATTTGGGCAAGGTGCTCGATCCGCTCGGAGACAAGCTCATGGCGCTCTCCGTGCTGACCTGCCTGACGATAGACGGGAGGATCCCGCTCTGGGCCGTGATAGTTCTTCTCGTCAAGGAGATCATCATGGGGATCGGCGGATTTTATATATACAAAAAAAGCGCATTTATGCCGCCTTCCAACTATTTTGGAAAAACTTCAACGGTTGTTTTATTCATCGCCTGTGTTATACTTATCGCGTTCAAGGATCTGCCCAAGCCCTGGCCGATCCTGATAATATCCATAGCCATCGGCATCGCCGTGATTGCGTTCATAAATTATCTGATAGTCTTCATCAAACTTCTCAGAAATAACGCACACAGCGGAGACATCCCTCCCGGGGAAAACGAATCCGAATAAGGGGAGATCTTTTTCGCTCTCTGCATGCGAAGGAGGAAAAACAATGAAACCGGTCATTTGCTCAAGATGCAAAAAGAACGTGGCTGTCGTATTCATAACCAAGATAGAAAACGGCAGCCCGACCAACGAGGGACTTTGCCTTAAGTGCGCGAAGGAGCTCGGGATAAAGCCCGTTCAGGACATGATGCAGAACATGGGCATCAGCGACGAGGAGCTTGACGGGATCTCCAATGAGATGCTCGCGGCCTTCGGCGGCGCGGAGAACCTCGACGACGTCGAGGACGGCGGCGAGGACGAAAACGGCAAGACGGCGACGTTCCCGTTTTTGAACAAGCTCTTTTCAAACCCTCACCAGTCCGACGAGCAGCGTCCGCCCGAGCGTGACGCTCAAAAGGAGCCCGATCGCGCGAGCACGCGCGGCAATAAGCGCAAATTCCTCGAAAACTACTGCATATCACTCACGAAAAAGGCCAAGGAAGGCGCGCTCGACCGCATCGTCGGCCGCGAGGAGGAGACAGAGCGGGTCATCCAGATACTCAACAGGCGTCAGAAGAACAATCCCTGCCTCATAGGCGAGCCCGGCGTCGGCAAAACGGCCATCGCCGAGGGCCTTGCCCAGCGCATAGAGCGCGGCGAGGTGCCTTACAAGCTCCGCGATAAAGAGGTCTGGCTCCTGGATCTGACGGCGCTCGTAGCCGGAACTCAGTTCCGCGGACAGTTCGAGAGCCGCATGAAGGGCATGATAGACGAGGTGAAAAAGCAGGGCAACATCATTCTCGTCATAGACGAAGTGCATACCATCGTCGGCGCCGGCGACGCCGAGGGAAG
>JAEFAK010000133.1 GCA_016287555.1 Oscillospiraceae bacterium | reverse complement strand
CGACTATCGTGAGTATGGTCTTTTTTACCTTCTTGTTCGTCTTTTCCTTTTTCTTGGCCTTGGCGGCTTCGGGAGTCTCGACTTTGAGCTCTCTGCGCCTTTTCTTTTCCTGGGATGCACTCATGGCGATCAATCCTCGCTCTTATTTATCTTCGCGCGCGTATGCGCGAGGTTTCATGTAATTTGAGATTATATATTAAAATAAGGATTCTTTCAAGCCTATCACGAAAAATTAACGAACGGAGTCGAAAAAAGCCTTGAGCCTGCCCCGGAAATCCGGCGCCTCGTCGTATACGGCGTGGCTGTAACCCTCATACATGTATATCCCGCAGCCGATGCCCTCGGCAACGGCCCGCACGGCCGCCGGCGAGAGCACGGCGTCGCGCTCGGAGCCGAACACGAAGGCGGGGCAGGTTATCTTCCCGAGTTCGCTTTCGGCGTTGAACCCCGCTCCGGCGCGGACCAGCCGCCCGATGCGGTTTATATCGTCGGGCTCGCCCATGTTCTCAAGAAGGTCGAAGGCCCCCCTGTTGTCCGTGACGAACTCCGGGGAGTAGATGACGCCTATCATCTCGCGGCAGAGGGACGCGCCGTCGCCCGCGTCGGCGAGGGCGGCCCACTTCTCCGTTTCTTTTTTCCCCGCTTCGTCCATGCCCGCGCAGGTCGAGCAGAGGGCCAGCGCGCCGACGAGGTCGGGTCTCGAGAGGGTCAGGCGCAGAGCTATCATGCCGCCGAGCGAGACGGCGAACACGTCCGCTCCGCGAAGTCCCAGCCCGTCCATGGCCTCGGCGACGTCGGAGGCCAGCGTCTCGATGGTGCAGTCGGGGCGCACCCTGCGCCCGCGGCCGAAAAGATAGACGGTATAGTCGTCGGCAAAGTTGGCGTATGAGGCCGCTATGGCCTCGGCTGACTGAGATATCGGCTTTATGCTCATGCCGGGGATTATGACGAGGGTCCTCTCCC
Source organism: Oscillospiraceae bacterium (assembly GCA_016287555.1). GTDB lineage: Bacteria > Bacillota > Clostridia > Oscillospirales > Oscillospiraceae > RGIG7949. The sequence goes on along the minus strand of JAEFAK010000133.1, from coordinate 4,375 downwards.
CGCGGCCGAAGCTGAACCAGTCCGTCGGGCCGCCGCCGTATGTTATTTTTGCTGCTTCCTGCATCGCGTTTTCCTCGCTTCCTTCAGGTCGAGCCGTATTATCCCACACTTGCGCGAGTTTGTAAAGCACAAAGCGGAATAAACTTCCGCCCGGCGCGGCTATTGCTTTTTCTGCCCCGCTGCATTAAAATAAGAGCAGGACAGGAACGGAGGAAAAACCATGAGCGACGAATACGGAAGCAACTTTGTATCCATAAGCGACGAGGAAGGCAATGAGTACGAGCTCGAGCATCTCGACACCATCGAGTACGGCGACGATCTCTACATGGCCTTTCTGCCTACCGAGCCCGACGAGAACGGCAATCAGCCGACCGAGATGATCATTCTCAAGGTCGTCGAGGAAAACGGCGAGGAGTTTTTCGAGACTATCGACGACGAGGACCTGCTCGACAAGGTCTACGAGGCCTTCATGGAGCAGCTCTTCGACGACGACGCCGAGGACGACGAATAGGCCCGCTTTTTGGCAGGCGGTCTTCCTTGTATTTTTGCCCCGGGCGTGCTATATTAATAATGTCCCTGCGGTGTTCGTGACGGACCCTTTTAAACCCACATCTTTTATAAGGGACGCCTATCTCTTGGCGCGGATTGCAGGCCTCCCCGCTCCGGCGGGACGTTGGAAGCAGCTAAACGGCAAGGCGGCGACCCACCTGCATATGCGTGCAGGTTCTAATCGGGTTCGGCACGGCACATGCGGGGCGAAACGGAAAAAACGCCTCCGACGGAACCTTTGTTCCGCCAGGGGCGTCTTTTTTTCAGTCAGGAGCCGAGGTCCTCGAGCAGGCGCAGCAGCGCCTCCCGCCCGGCGATCTCCATGCCTTGGGTCAGGAGCGCTCTGTCCGCGGCGGGCAGGTCTTCGACGCTTATCTCCGTCACTATGGCGGGCTGCGTCCGGAAGCCCTCGCGGAAGACGCAGACCCTCCCGCCGTGCTCGCGGACGATGAAGCGCAGCCCGTCCTGCGGCTCCTCCGCAGGGGCGGATGCGGGGGCGGGCTCCTCCGCGGGCGGCTTCGCCGATACGGCCCCGCCTATGGCGAGAGTCAGAACGAGCGCGGCCGCGAATACGCCGGCCCCTATGAATCTTTTGTCGGTCATGTCGTCATCTCCGTCCGAACTGTCGTCTTTTCTGACTTTAGTATTGACTTCCGGCAAAAAATTCATACCCTTGTGACATATGATTTGACAGACCGTGATATAATTTCTTTAATGCTTCGGCAATCGAACCGGAAAGGAGGGCGGAAATGGAGCCGAAAACGAAAAAAGCGCTCAAAACGGCCGTCAAGGTGACCGAGACGGGCTTTCGCGGCATCGGCGGGCTTCTCGTCTTCATTCTCAGGGCGATAGCGACAGTACTGCTCGTCGTGATGACGACGGGCGTCCTCTTCGCCTGCATTTTCGCCGTCTACGTCAAAACGAGCCTCTACAAGGAGCTCGACGTCGACCTCAACGAGTTTACGCTCAATCAGTCGAGCGTCATATACGCCTACGACAGGCGCACCAACGACTATACCGTCCTCGCGACGCTGTACAGCAAGCAGAACCGCGTCTGGGTCGATTATAAGGAGATCCCCGAATACGCCGAGCACGCCGCCGTCGCCATAGAGGACAGGCGCTTCTATACGCATCAGGGCGTCGACTGGTACCGCACGCTCGGCGCCGTCGCGACGATGTTCCTGACGATGAAGAACGATTTCGGCGGCTCGACGATAACCCAGCAGCTCATCAAGAACGTCACGCAGTACGACGAGGCGACAGTCAAGCGCAAGCTCGTCGAGATATTCCGCGCCATCGACGTCGAGAAGCACTACAGCAAGTCCGAGATAATGGAGAATTATCTCAATACCGTCAACTTCGGCGGCGACGTCTACGGCATCGGCGCCGCGGCGAAGCACTACTTCGCCAAGGACGTCTCCGAGCTCACGCTCGCAGAGTGCGCCTCGATAATAGGCATAACGAACAACCCATCGGCCTACAACCCCTATATAAGCGTCGACACCCGCGCCAACAACCGCAAGCGCCAGCTCCTCATCCTCAGCGAGATGCTCGATCAGGGCTACATCACCCAGGCCGAGTACGACGAGGCCGTCGCCCAGCCGATGGTATTCAGGCGCGGCGACGCGACCTCCTCGACCGGCATCGAGCCCTACAGCTGGTTCGTCGAGGCGGTCATAGACGACGTGACAGAGGACCTGATGCGGGAAAAGAGCATCTCCGAGGAGGCCGCGAGCCGCCTGCTCTTCAGCGCGGGCTACCACATCTATACGACTATGGACCCCTCCATTCAGGAGATAGTCGACGAGGTCTATTCCGACAGGAGCAACATCCCCTCCGGCTATAAGCAGAGCGAGACGCAGGAGCTCAACAGCGCCATCGTCATCGTCGACCCGCACACGGGCGATCTCGTCGCCCTCGCGGGCAGCATGGGCGAAAAGACGGAGAGCCTCATCTTCAACTACGCGACCGACATGCTCCGCTCCCCGGGCTCGACAGTCAAGCCGCTGGCCTCCTACGGGCCCGCCATCGAGCTCGGCTACGTCATGCCGTATACGACCTTCGACGACGGCAAGGACGTCAAGCTCTCCGGCACGAGCTGGTATCCCAACAACGACAACTACTCCTATTCCGGCCTCGTGACGCTGCGCTACGCGCTGCAGCGCTCGATAAACACCGTCGCGGCGCAGCTCGTCGACATGGTCACGCCCGAGGTCAGCTACAAATTTCTGACCGAGCACTTCGGCATCTCGAGCCTTGACCCCGTCAACGACGTGGCCTACGCGCCGATGGCGCTGGGGCAGTTTACCTACGGTGTCTCACCGCGCGAGCTCGCCGACGCCTACACCGCCTACGCGAATAACGGCGTATACAACTCCTCGCGGACGTATTCGCGCATCACGGACGCCGAGGACAATCTCGTCTACGAGAACGTGCCGACCTCCATCGCCGCCGTCTCCGATACGACCGCCTACTATATAACCGACCTGATGACGAACGTCGTCAACGCCGGCACGGGCTATCAGGCGAGGCTCTCCAACATGCCCGTCGCGGGCAAGACCGGCGCCTCCTCCAACTGGTGCGACCGCTGGTTCGTCGGCTACACGCCCTACTACGTCGGCGTGGTCTGGAGCGGCTACAACATGCCCGAGTACATGGGCAGCTCCAACCCCTCGACCGGTCTGTGGAAGCAGGTCATGGAGCGCGTGCATGAAAACCTCGAGCCGAAGGAGTTCCCCGTCCCGGACGACATGGTCTGGACGAGCGTCTGCATCGATTCCGGCATGCTGGCGACCGACGCCTGCAAGCACGATATACGCGGCGATCACTCCATGACGCTGCGCATGAAGCGCAGCGAGGTCCCCCGCAGCCGCTGCGACTGCCACGTTCTCGTCGAGATATGCGGCGAGTCCCATTGTCTCCCCTGCCCCGACTGCCCGGAGGACGAGATCGTCAGAGCCGGCTTCCTGCACCTTGAAGACCTCGACTACGAGGTCCTGACACCGGAGTTTCTCGACAGCGACAAGAAGCCCGTCATCTTCATCGATTCCGACCTTGAGGTCTGCCCGATACACAATATCGACCCCGTCTCCGGCTGGTATATAGACCCGACGAGCGGCATGCTGATATGCCCCGACAACGGCCTTTACTACGACATGATCCATATGAAGATCTATAACCCGGCCTTCGGCTGGGAGGTCGACCCGCGCTCGGGTCTGATGATCAATCCCAACAACGGCGGCTATTACACCCTCAACGGCAAGGAATACACCGGCGAGGTCGATCCCTGGGGGCCGGTCATGCTGCCGCTGCCGCCCGGCTTCATAGTCCCGCAGCCGGAAGGCCCTTCGCCGACCGACGAGCCTGAGCCGACCGACGCCATACCTCAGCCCGAGGACGACCCGAACTACGTCCCGCCCGAGGTCACACCCACTCCCGACGTCTACGTCCCCGAGGACTGACGCATAACTGAAAAAAGGACCCTCCCCATGATGCGGGAGGGTCCTTTCGCGTCTTCGCCAAAAGATGACAAATATGAACAAACTGTTGCCAAATGCGGCAAAAAGGATTAGAATACGTAAAGTATGAACAGCGCATGAACAAATGCGCCCGAAAAGAGGGATATCTCTATGTCAGAAGTCAAACGCAGGCACGGGGACCGCAGAGACGGTACCCTCCTTCGCGATATAGACTCCATGCACTATATCACCCCGTATCTCTATCCCAACCGCGCGGACAACGAGGCCTTCATCAGCGAGCGCATCGACCTCACGGCAGTCAACGAATACCTTGAAAAAAAGAACGCCGAGTCCGGCGAGAAATGGAC
>JAEFAK010000003.1 GCA_016287555.1 Oscillospiraceae bacterium | reverse complement strand
GGCGGAGGGCTCGGCTGTCGGCTCCGCCGTCGCGGGAGGCGCGTCGGTCGGGGCCGGCGTCTCCGCGGAGTCGGGAGTGGGCTCCGCGGAGGGCTCGGGCTCGGAGGTCGTCTCTTCCGCAAGGGGTACGGAGGAGCCGTCTATCTTGAGGGTGTAATCGATCTCATAGGGCTGGCTCATGGCCGAGCTCAGGACCGTGACCGGCACGTTCCCGAGGCTCGGGACCGGCAGCCGGTAGAACGTGCAGAGGCACGTTTCGTCGTTCTTGACGGGTGTGACGCGGCCGAGCGTGGTCTGCATCCAGTCGTACTGCGGGGCGTGCGTGGCCGGGTCGACGCGCTCGAACGTGACGTCGATATAGAGGCTCCCGCCCTCGACGTGGAGCGTCGCGGCGCTCCAGAGCACGTTGTGCCGTCCGAGCCCCTCGATGCTGACGGGGACGGTGTAGGTCCCGTCGGCGTAGGCGGCGCGGGCCGCCGGCGCCGCCAGCAGCGCAAAGAGCAGAATGAGCGCGAGCAGCGCGGCTATCCTTTTTTTCATGTATATCTTTCCTTCCTTCCGGGTAAATGCAAATAAAAAAGCCCGCTTCCGAAAAAGCGAGCGTCGAAATGCGGACGTCTGCGCCATATGGCGCGGCGCCGCGACCGGACGGACCTTCTTCGGAGGTTTCCAGTATCGCGTCCTCAGCAGGTTTCCTGGCTCTCGGATCGTCGCGCGGCAATGCCTTCTCATGCCAAAAGGCACAATGACGTGATATTGCCTTGCTCCCCGATTACAGTGACCGGATCGCTCGGGATTTTCACCCGATTCCCTCTTTCAACGGAGCCCGAAGGGGCGCCGAAGCACTGGGGACGCATTCAATTTTGATAATGCATTATACCAACATTTTCGGACAAATACAATATCCAATATGTATTTCACTTTCAAAAAAAGTCATGGCCGGCTCCGGCAGCGCGATGATGACGCCAGGCCCGCTTCCGCAGCCCTGTCTCTTGCCGGCTGCGATCGTAATAAAACAAGCCCGCTCCGGCCGGAGCGGGCTTGTTTCGGCGCATCTGAACGCCGGTCTTATTTCAGCAGGCCTCTGATTATATACGCCATATCCTTCGTCATCTCGGCGTGGCGGTCGGAGATGTAGATGCAGCCGTCGCACTCGGTCGTCTGCAGGCCGAAGATCTCCTCCGCGAACCAGCGCAGCGGGACGCAGAGCCGCCCGTTTTCGGTCGTCGCGGCCATGAACATGGCGCGCATGAAGCTCCCGCGCAGGCAGGCCGCGCTCTCGTCGGCGACCTCGAAGTCGCCCTTGTCGAGCGTGCTGATGACGGCGCCCCTGCCGCCCTTTGTCAGCTCGACGCCCGTCCCGCCGAAGATGCGCCCGAGGTCCTCGACCGCGACGAAGAATTCGCGCCTGACCTCCTCGCGCTCATGGGTCTGGAAATTCATCTTCGTCAGCGAGCGGGTAAAGGCGGGCGCGGCGAGGATGACCTTTTTGTTGTCCACGTAGGCCGCGGCGGCCCCGTCGCAGAGGGCGGCTGCGTTCCTGTCGCCGGTCTCGAAAAAGGCGTCCCTGTCGCGGGTGATGCTGCCGTCGGGCTCGCGGCGGTTGTGCTTGAAGAGCAGGTTCCATGCCCACTGCGCGTCGTCGAGCGTCTGCCCGTGGGAGCGGTGCTTGACGTCCCTGAATATGAAGTCGGCCTTCTTGCCCGAATAGAAGGCGAAGTTGTTGACGCCTATTATGGCGAGGCGCGGCGGCGTGTCGCAGCCGTTGACGCGCAGCCAGAATTCGCGGTTGCCGGCGTTGACGTCCTGCCGCGTCGTGACCTCGCGGCCCGGCCATTGCGCGACGACGATGTCGTCCAGCTCGCCGCGCGACTGATAGGTCGGGACGGGGCACTTATACCCCTTGAGGCTGCCGTCCTCGTTGAAGAGCGCTATCTCCGGGGAGGGGCCGGCCGTGCTGTCGCCTGCGGCGAGCAGGTCTCCGCAGACGCGGGAGAACATCATCGTCATTATATCGCCCATGCTCATGCCCTGCATGTATACGCGCCCCGGGTCGACGCCGTACTTGGCCTCCATCTCGCCGATGAGGGCCTTGATGAACTTGATATGGTGGTTTTCCGGGTCGGCGCGCCCGTCGGGCGACTTCGTGAAGAATTCGAGCATGCTCGGCCGCTCGCCGGGCGGGGTCGGCTTATCCTCGCTCAGCCAGCTGCGCGACTGCCCGCCCGCGTTCGGGAAGACGGCGACCGCGCCCTCGGCCTCGCAGACGGCCCACCACGTCGTCTCGTAAAACTGGTATTCCGCCGAGGCTCCGCCGCCGTGGCAGGCTATGATAAGGGGCGGATTTTCCGCGACGTGCTCCGGGATATATTCCAGCCAGCTGTCCTCGACTCCGTCCTCGAGGACGGCCTTGACGAGTACGGGGGGATGCGGGGGCCGGGTCGTGTTCGAGCTCGTGTTGTTGACGGTCGAGCCGACGGGCGCCAGGACGGCGCCGGGCGCGGGCTCGTACTTTTCGCCTGGGGTGAGGATAATTCTGCCCATATCATGCTCTCCTTGCCGTTTTTTCTAATTATCCCACGCTCTTCCTGCCTTGTCAAGGAAGCCCTGCGCCGCGCCGTTCCACCTCTCCGAAAAGTGCTCCGAAAGCGCTTTCTTCGTTGACTTTATATGAAGCTGATAGTATAATGGTTATTCGGAAAGATAGAAGGTCTTTCCGGTCCCAGAAAGGCATTATTTTTAACGGAGGTAATAAAATGAAGGTTTCCAAGATCCTCGCGGTCGTCCTTGCCGTCGCGATGCTCCTTTCGCTGAGCGCCTGCGCCGCCAAGCCCGCGAACAACCCGACTCCCGCGCCCGACGACGGCGGAGCCAAGAGCTACACCATCGGCATCAACACCTGGGGCTCCGGCGTGCCCGTTCTCGACATGTTCGGCGACGCCAAGGAGTACACCCTCACCACCCTCGGCCACAAGGTCAACCGCATGAGCGACGACTTCACCGCCGATAAGGAGCTGCAGAACGTCCAGAACATGTGCGCCTCCGGCGTCGACGGCATCGTCTTCCAGGCGGCCGCCGTCTCGACGGTCCCGCAGATCGGCGTCGAGTGCGCCAATGCGAAGATCCCCTTCGCGTTCGACGTGTTCGTCGGCGAGAACCCGGACCTTGAGGCCCTTGCCGCTTCCAACGAGTACTACTGCGGCGCCATCGACCTCGACATGGTCTCCGACGGCAAGGCCGTCGCCCAGATGGCGTTCGACGCCGGCTGCCGCAAGGCCTGCATGATAGGCGGCAACATCGGCGACAACAACATGGATCAGCGTTCCCAGGGCTTCACCGAGCGCTTCACCGAGCTCGGCGGCGAGGTCCTTGCCGAGGCCCGCTGCACGGATAACTCCGAGTGCCCCGCCAAGGCGACCGACATGCTCTCCGCCAACAGGGACGCCGACTGCGTCTACTGCTTCGTCGGCGACTACATCGAGGGCACCCTCACCGCGAAGGGCAACCTCGGCCTCGACGGCGTCAAGATCTTCGTCTCCTGTGTTGACGAAGCGACCGCCAGGTACATCAAGGAAGGCACCGTCATGGGCGGCAACGACGGCATCTCTCTGGCCAGCTACATCTCCTGCACCCTCGTGCTCAACTATCTCGCCGGCCATAAGATAGTCGACGCCGACGGCAAGGCTCCGCGCCTGTCCACCCATCCGTTCCAGGTCAATCAGGACAACGTCGACAACTATCTGAAGGTCTTCTTCTCCGAGACGGCCCACCCCTTCACCAAGGCCATGCTCGAGGACCTGCTCTTCACCTCCAACCCCAACGTCAGCTATGACGACTACGTAAAGCTCGTCAACGAGATCAACCTCGACTACATGCTCGAGTCCAACGGCCTGAAGTAAGCTTATTTTCTGTGAAACAGCCTGCCCGCCTGCGCGGAGCAGGCTGTTTCACAAAGCCTCAGAGCGCATAATCCACTTCGGAAATGAGGGAAAAGCGTATGCCCGCAAACGGCGAGACCCGGAGAATGAAAAACTGGGTCTTCTATATCATCTTCGCCGCCGTGATAGCGGCGGTGCTGGTGATATTCCACTTTATCTCCGGCCGGCAGTTCCTTGACTGGTCCAACGTCAAGGGTATAATCTCCCGCTCGGCTTATCCCTGCTTCATAGCGTGGGGCTTCTGCTTCCTGTTCGCCTGCGGATATACGGATATGTCCATAGGCGGCGTGGTCGTGCTGGGCTCCTTCGCCTCCTGCATCCTCGGCAACTGGTTCGGTCTGCCGGGGGTCATAATCGGCGGCCTCGTCGTGGGCCTGCTGCTGATATTCATAAACTTCCTGATCTTCACGTATTCGGGCATCCCCTCCTGGATCGCGGGCATCTCGCTCGCGATGATATACGAGGCGCTCGCCTTCCTGCTGAAGATATCCAAGGGCACCAAGGCCCTCATCTCGACCTCGCTGGCGAAGGAATACAGGATCCTCGGCCAGCTCCCCTGGTGCCTGATCCTGCTTCTGATCGGCTTCGTGATCGTCTATTTCATTTATAACCGGACGACCGTCGGCCTCAATATCCGCGCGCTCGGCGGCAATAAGGACGTCGCCGAAAAGCTCGGCATCAATACGAAAAAAACCCTTCTCTTCGTCGGCCTCATAGCCGGTATCCTCGTCGGCGTCTCCTGCGTCCTTCAGCAGAGCTACGCCGGCCAGACGACGGTCAAGACCGGCCTGACGAGCATCAACATGATATTCCAGCCGCTGGCGATCTACCTTCTGGCCCAGATAATCCGCGAGCGCATCAACATCGTCGTGTGCGTGCCGATATGCGCGTTCATCCTCTATTCGATCTTCAATCTCCTGACGATGCTGGGCGTCCCCTCCGGGACTCTGCAGGAGGCGTTCCTCGGCGCTTTCATAGTCATCTTCGGCATAATCGGCTCGAGAAAAGTAAAGGGGGTCGTGAAATGAGCGAATCCATTCTTGAAATTCGCGGCCTCAATAAGCATTTCGGCCCGACCTACGCCAACAGGAACATAGATTTCACGCTCGGCCGCGGCGAGGTCCACGGTCTGCTGGGCGAAAACGGCTCCGGCAAGAGCACGCTGCTCTCCCAGATAGCCGGGCTCTACCGCTGCGACAGCGGCGAGATGAGCGTGAACGGGGAAAAGTACGATCCCCATTCCCCGCTCGACGCCAACGCGCGCGGCATCTCCATGGTCATGCAGGAGCTCGGCGTCATAGGCAGCCTGCCCGCGGGCGTCAACGTCTTCCTCGGGAGGACGGGGCAGTTTTCAAAGGGCGGCATCGTCGACCTCGGCGAGATGAACCGCGCGGCCGCCGCCGTATTTGAAAAGTGGGAGCTCCCCATGCCGCGTCTCGGCCGCCTGACCGAGGGCATGAGCATAGAGGAGCGCAAGATGATAGAGCTCGCGCGCGCCCTCTCGATAGACCCGGAGATCCTCCTGCTCGACGAGGTCACGCAGTCTCTCTCGCTCAATAACCGCAACAGGCTCTACGAACTCATCGCCAAGTTCCGCGACATGGGCCGCAGCGTCATCGTCATAACGCACGACATCGAGGAAATGGTCCAGATAACCGACGTCATCACCGTCCTGCGCGACGGCGAGGTCGTCGGCCGCGTAAACACGAAGGACACCGACCCCGACAAGCTGCGCATGATGATGGTCGGGCGCAACATCAGCGGCGACTACTACCGCGACGACAACGTCCCCGAGTGCGACGGCGAGACCGTCCTCGAGGTGCGTGGGCTCTCCGTCCCCGGCGAGCTGGAGGACGTCAGCTTCGACGTGCACGCCGGCGAGATACTCGGCTTCTGCGGGCTTTCCGACGCGGGCATCCATTCCGTCGGCAAGGCCGTCTTCGGCCTGACCGGCGCCGCCGGGACGGTCCATTTTCTCCCGACGGACGCCTATATAAAGAGCGCCCCGCAGGCGCTGGCCAACCATATGGGCTACGTCCCCAAGGACCGCGACAACGAGGCCCTGATGATCCACGCGAACATCCGCGACAATTCCGTCCTGCCCTCGGTAAACGAGCTCAAGGGCCCGCTGGGGCTGCTCGCCCCGGGCAAGGTCAGCTCCCTGGCCGACGGCATCGTCAAAAGGTTCTCCGTCAAGACGACGGGCATAAGGCAGCCCATGGACGCGCTCAGCGGCGGCAACAAGCAGAAGGTCAACCTCGGCCGCTGGCTGGCCAAGGACCTGCGCCTGCTCATACTCGACTGCCCGACCCGCGGCGTCGACGTCGGCGTCAAGGCGGCCATCTACTCGCTTATGAAAGAGGCCAAGAAGACCGGCATCGCCGTCATCCTCATCTCCGATGAGCTGACGGAGGTCCTCGGCATGGCCGACAGGCTCCTCGTCATGAAGGACGGCCGCGTCACCCGCGAGATAAGGCGCGACGAGGACTTCACCGAACAGGCTGTGATAGGGGTGATGATATGAAGAGCAGAGTCAAGCTCTCCGACCTCGTTCCGTTTATTGCGTTCGTCGTTCTGTTCGTGTTCTTCTCCATAGGCACGAAGGGCAAGATGCTCTCGTCCTACTCGCTGAAGATGCTCATCGAGCAATCCATCCTGACGATAATATCCGGCTGCGGCGTCCTCTTCGTCGTCGCGCAGGGCTCCATAGACCTGACCGTCGGCGTCAACGTCGCGCTCTCCGGCGTCGTGGCGATGCACGTGGCCCACGTGACGGGGCAGGGCTGGCTGATGGTCCCGGTCGCGCTGGCGGTCGGCCTCGCGATGGGCCTTTTCAACGGCTTCATCGTCAGCAAGTGCCACGTCCCCTCCTTCACGCTCTCGATAGCCATGCTCATCGGCGTGCGCGGCGTGGTCAATTTCATCCAGACAAAGATCGGCGTCGAGTACGTCCCGCAGTCGATGCTGTTCATGACGTCGTCGGCCTTCCGCATCGGCGCGTTCTTCGTCATTGCGATAATCATGGCCTATCTCTTCGAGTTCACCAAGCTCGGGCGGTACAGCCGCGCCATCGGCGAGAACGAGACGACCGCGCGCTTCGTCGGCGTCCCCGTGGACAGGATGAAGATCGCCGTGTTCGCGCTGTCGGGCCTCATGGCGGGCTTCGGCGCGCTCTTTTCCATGGCGACGGTCGGCGGCACGACGCAGACCATGGGCGTGTTCCTCGAGATGAAGGTCGCAATGGGCGTCTTCTTCGGCGGCGTTCTCGTGACGGGCGGCAGCAGCGCGAAGTTCTATAAGATAATCCTCGGCGCGCTGTCGATAACCATCATCGTCTACGGCCTGTCCCTCATGGGCATGTCCGACAGCCACATCTCCCAGTCCGTCGAGGGCGGCCTGCTGCTGGTCATTCTCTTCCTGACCATACTTGCCAACAGGAAGAAGACCCGCCTCGAGGTCCTCCACGACGGCCCCCACGACGTCCCGAAGTCTCCGGACGCCCCGCAGGCTCCCGAAGCGCCTCAGGCATAGCCGCGGCGCCGCCTCCTCCCCGCAGGCATGGCGCGAATAATCAGCAAACGCCAAAACTCCCCCGGACCTCCGGGGGAGTTTTTCATGTTCGAGTCCGTCCCCTCCGCACACGGATATGGCGCCGCCGCACCCGGATATGGTCAAAACAACAAAAGGACCCGCTCCGCCCGGAGCGGGTCCTTTTTCCTTCTAAAGCCTTCCCCCCGCCGGGGGGGAGGTGGCCGAGCGAAGCGAGGTCGGATGAGGGGCAAATCTGCAGCCCGCCCGCGGTAGGCGCGTAGGGTGCTCCGATCGCCGCCGGGAACGATGCCCCTCATCAGTCAGCCTCTCGGCTGACAGCTTCCCCCCGGCGGGGGGAAGCCTTTGGATTGCACCCCGCCAAAGGCGGCGCCCGGCTCGGCTGCCCCTCCCCGCCCTCAAGCCCGCTCGGGGAGGCATTTCCCCATACGCACGCAGCTCCCATACAGCCGCCCTCCGTCCACCTCCGCACCCACAAGCCCGCTCGGGGAGGCACTGAAAATCACCTTCGCATTCCCCTTACAGCCTCCGGGCTTCAACAACCTCCATTCTGCGATGACAATAAAAAAAGGGCCGCGAGGATGAACCTCGCGGCCCCGGATCTGTTTGCTTAGCCTTCGATCTCTATATGCCTGTGTTCGGGGAGCTGTTTCGCGTCCTTCTTCGGCAGCGTCAGGCTCAGCACGCCGTTTTCGAACTTCGCGCCGATATCCTCGGCCGTCAGCTCCTCGCCGACGTAGAAGCTGCGCTGCATCGCGCCCGCGTAGCGCTCCTGACGGATGAGCTTGCCCGCCTTGTCCTTTTCGTCCTTGTCCAGGCCCTTCGAGGCGCTGACGGTCAGGTAGCCGTTGCGCAGATCGAGCGACAGCTCGTCCTTCTTGAAGCCCGGCAGGTCGATATCGACCTCGTAGTGGTCCTCGTGCTCATGCACGTCGGTCCTCATCTCGTGCGCCGCATGTCTCCCGTAGAGCTTGCGGTCGACGTTCTGAAGCTCTCTGAACGTCGGAAAATCAAACCAGTCGTCAAACAAATTCTCTCCAAAAATACTCGGCAACATAAGTCATTCCTCCTTGCTTGAATCGTTACCGGCATCGGAGCGGAGGTCTTTCATTTGATCTCTGTCCCTTTGTTCGCCTCTTATTATAGCACGCATTTTAGCACTGTCAAGGGGAGAGTGCTAATTTCTGTGAACAAACCGTGAACAAACATGGCATATTTATTTAATTCTGCTGGAACAAAAGCGTAAAGCAGCCCGTCGAAGAAACGGAAAGGCAAAACCGCGCCGGGAAAATGATCGCCTCGTTATATTGCCTCGTTATCCTATACCTTTTGACTTAACATAGCGCCGCCCCCTATGCAGTCGTTCTCATGCATAGGGGGCGTTTTGTCTGTTGTCCTTTTTTCAGTTCATGCCGGGAAGGCTTTTTCTTTTTTATTTCCTGCCGAAGAGGCCGCCGAGCAGGGAGCCGAAGTCGATGCCTCCGCCCCCGAAGAGGGAGGCGAGCGCGCCGAGGCCGGAGCTCTGCTGCTGGCTCTGGTCCTGCTTGCCGAGCAGGCTCATCAGCAGCGGCGCGGCCGCCGAGATGATGGAGGAGGCCTGCCCGAAGTTGAGGCCGGCGCTGTCCGCGGCCTGCTGGGTGGCCTGCTGCTGGCCGCCGCCGAGCAGGTGGGCGACTATCTTGCCGCCGTCGGCGAGGTCTACGTTGGAGAGGAAGGCCGCCAGGTCGGAGGTGTCGTCCTTCGCGTGGTCGGCGAGGGCGCCTGCGAAGCCCGCGGCGGTCGCCTCGTCGGCGGCCTGCCCCTGCGCGCCGCTCAGCAGCGAGGGCAGGACGGAGGAGAGGACGCTCTTGACCTCGCTCCCGGACGCTCCGGAGAGCTGGCCCATCCCGGCGACGGACTCGCCGGAGAGCATGGTATCCATAAGTGCGCTGAAATCCATAGTTGCATCTCCTTTTGTTGAAAAGTTATTTGAAAAGACAGCCGCCATGAGAGGCCGGCTTGTTTTTTGCCGCAGCTGCGGAGGCCGCGCAGGGAGCGCTTATCGCGCCGTTATCCGGAGCGAACGAGCGCCGCGTTCGCTATCCGTAAAATCGCGCCAGCACCGTCGCCCAGAAGGGGATCGTGACGACGCAAAGCAGCGTCGAAATGAGCACGAGCAGGCCGCCGGAGACCTGGCTCTCCGTCTCCTCGGGCATATAGCGGATGACGTAGGTCGGAATCATGGAGGCGACGGGGAGCGCGCAGTAGACGACCGCGCAGCGGGCCGCGTGGGTCGGGAGCCTGAGCAGCAGGCAGAGCCCCAGCACCGCCGCCGGCATGACCATCAGCCGCACGGCGACCGTCAGCAGCACGAAGGGGCGGCGCAGCAGCTCCTTGAAGTCGAGCTCCGTCAGCGTCGCGCCGCAGAGGATGAGGCCGAGCGGCGTCGCCGTCGAGCCGAGGGAGGTTATCGCGCCGCTTATGAAGGCGGGGAGCTTGAGGCCGGAGAAGTATATCGCCGCGCCGATGAAGACCGCGACGACCGGCGCGGAGAATATGTTTTTGAGCGTCTCCTTGACGCCGCCGCCCTTGCCGACGAGCAGCAGGGGCGTCATCATATAATACACGATGCGCACGGGGATGGAGTAGATCGTGAAGAAGAGCAGGCCCGCGTTGCCGTAGAGCGTCTCGACGACGGGGACGCCGAAAAACGTGAAGTTCGTGACGATTATTGAGAGCCTGTCGACCTTGCCGGGGGCGCTGCGGCCCCTAATCAGGCAGAGCACGTGCCCGACGACGAAGCCGAGGACGAGCACGCCGACGGAGACGAGCATGAGCAGCCCCACGTCCGCCCCGGAGAGGACGGCGCCGTCGGCGATGAAGGTCTGGATGATGATCGCGGGCAGCGATATGTCGAGCAGGAGGCGCGTCAGCGCCTTTTCGAAGCCCTGCGGCAGGACCTTGAGTTTTTTAACGACGAACCCGACGGCGATGAGCACGACGAGCTTGAGCGAGAGAGAAATGACGTTCAAGAATAACACCCCGGATAAAAGACGGATAATGACACGGGATCCCAAAGGCTCCCTTTGCGAAAGGGAGCTGTCGCGGCGAAGCCGTGACTGAGGGATCGGACGCGATCCGCCGAAGGCTCCTCTTTCCTCGGAAGCAGGCAAAATAAGGATAGATCGGATCCGATCCCCCTGACCTCGGGCGTACTGGGGATCGCCCGAGGCCACCCCCCTTTCGCAAAGGGGGGCTTGCTCGTACAAAGCCTTCAACGCAGAGCATTATACTCCCGCGCGGGAAAAATGTAAACGCTTTTCCGCTTGCGCGCGGGCCGCGTTTAGGGTAAAATCCGGGTATAGATCCCTGCGAAAGGAGCCTCGCGCATGAAGCTCGCGCTCACGATAATCCTCATATCGGCCGCCGCCTTCGCCCTGCTCAGCGTCATAGCGGGGCTCGTGCTGTACCTGCTTGGCGTCCGCCGCGGGCGGGAAACGCCCGTCGAGGAGGGCAGCTACGGCCCCTATTCCGAGCGCGTGCTCTCCGGCGCGCGCTGGCTCGACGCGCAGGCTATGGAGCGCCTCACGATGAAGAGCTTCGACGGGCTCGAGCTCGTCGGGTATTTTCTCCCCGCGGTGGGGGCGCCGCGCGGGGCGATGCTCCTCATGCACGGTTACCGCTCGACCTTCAAGGTCGATTTCTCCTGCTCGGCGAAGCTGCTCCACGAGCTCGGCTTCGATCTGCTGCTGGTATATCAGCGCGCCTGCGGCGAGAGCGGCGGGAAAAACATCTGCTTCGGCATAAAAGAGCGCTTCGACTGCCGCGGCTGGGCGCGCCTGCTCGCCGCGCGCGAGCCGGAGGGCACGCCGATATTCCTCTACGGCCTCTCGCTCGGGTGCGCGACCGTCCTCATGGCGACGGGGCTCGAGCTGCCGGAGACGGTCCGCGGCGTCGTCGCCGACTGCGGCTACACCTCGCCGCACGCGGAGTTCGTCCATATCATAAAGCGCGGTCGGCTCAGTTTCTTCTGGCCGTTTTACCTGAGCTTCCGCTTCTGGACGCGGCTGCTGGCCGGCTGGGGCGCGAAGGATTGCTCCGCGCCGGAGGCGCTTGCGGCGAACCGCATCCCCGTCATCTTCTTCCACGGCGGGGCCGACCGCTTCGTCTCGCCGCGCTTCAGCGTCGAAAACTTCCTCGCCTGCCGCGCGGAGAAGGAGCTCGTCCTCGTCGAGGGCGCCCACCATGGCACGAGCTGCATCGAGGGCGAGGAGGAATACACGGCAAAGCTGAAGGCTTTTCTGGACAAATACTGCACGAAATAGGGCGTCCGCACCGCCCTTCTCTTGCCGTAGTCTTCGGCAAAGTGCAAAGGTTTTTGCGGAGAAGGATCCCCGGCAGGAATAATAAACGCAGGGGAGGGGCTTGCCCCTCCCGAGACCTTGCCGCACCCACGGGAAGCGCGCAGGGCGCGGCGCCTTCGCCGCGCCGCCGTTCCCCGTCCCCAAAGCCTTCCCCCCTTGGGGGAAGGTGGCGCGAAGCGCCGGATGAGGGGCATCCTCACCGCACCCACGGGAAGCGCGTAGGGCGCGACGCCTTCGCCGCGCCGCAGATACGGGAGACGAGGGACGAAAGGTTCGGAGCGACGTGGGCGTTCGCGCCGAGCGCCGCCGGGGGCGGAAACAGCGAGGCGCGGGCGGCGCAGCGGTCGAAAAACGCGAGGTTAAGCGAATGCTCCGAAGCGCTTTTCGGGCACCGCAAGAGGGCGCGTCAGCGTCGCTCCCTACGCGGAGACAACCGCCCTTAGCGCATTACCGGAGTGAGCATATAGGCCATTCCCCGCATCGCTCCCCGTGCGGAAAGCTTCACCCCAGCAAGACCCATACGACAAAGGAGGCGCTGACATGCGCATAGGGATAGACGTCGGCGGGACGTGGCTGCGGCTCGGCGCGTGGGACGGCCGCTCGCTGACGCATTTTGAAAAGCTGCCCGCGGCGCGGTCCGCGCGGGACCTCGCCGCGGCGATAAAAGACTATATCTCGCGCCTCGGCATAGCCGCGGAGTCCGCCGCGCTCGCCATTCCGGGGACGCTCGACGCGACGCGACGCGCCGTCCTCAATACGCCGAATCTCGACCTCGGCGGCGAGCCGCTGGCGGACGCTCTGGAGCGAACGCTCGGCTTGCCCGTGGCGCTCGGCAACGACGCCGAATGCCTCCTGCGCGGCGATATCCGCGTGCTCGGCCGCGGGGAAACGGGCCTCACGCTCGGCCTCAGCGTCGGGACGGGGCTCGGCGGCACCATATTCCTCGACGGAAAGCCGCTCCCGACGAAAAGCGGCGTCTGCGAGCCGGGCCACATGCCCGTCCCCGGGCGGCGCGACCCCTGCCCCTGCGGCGGCGTCGGCTGCGCGGAAAACTACGTCTCCGGCCGCCGCCTGCTGGAGATACGGGACGAATATTTCCCCGGCGAGGACGTCGCGGGGCTTTTTGAAAAGCACGCGGAGCATCCCGCTCTGGCGGCGTTTCTGGAGGACTTCGCCTGCGTCGCGGCCGCGGCGGCGACGCTGCTGGGGCCGGACCTGCTCATTCTCGGCGGCGGCGTGCCCGCCATGCCCGGCTTCCCGCGTGAGGCCCTCGCAGCGGCAATAAAAGCAAAGTGCATGCGCCCGCTCCCCGCGGAAAGTCTGGAGATCGTCTTCTCCGGCGGCGAGCCCTGGCTCGGCGTCCTCGGCGCCGCGCTGATGTGAAAAAGAGAAAGAGAGCCCGCGCATCGGGGGATGCGCGGGCTTTTGCGTATTTTCGGGAAAAACCGTTACGCGGCGGGGTAGGTCGAAGTTATATAGTCGCGCCAGGACTTGTACGCCATGTGGAAATCCGTGCCGAACGCCTCGTCGAACGTCTTTTTGCCGAAGCAGAACGCGCCGACCGCCTCGAAGCCGTGGGCTTCGTCCAGCCACGCGAGGAAGGACGCCGCCGAGAACGCCGAGAGCAGCTCGTCGCCCGGCTCGGGGTGCATTTTGCGCGAGAAGTCGGGCTCGGCCGTGACCGGCCAGCTCTCGCAGAGGCTGCCCCAGTGGGTCAGGCCTTTGTCAAAGCCGTAGCGCGCGCAGGCGTCGTAGCACGTGCGCATGTCCGCGTAGGTGAAGTTCTCCGGGTCTATCCCACCGGCGACGCACTGCGGGTAGTAAGGGAGCTCCGGGGTCATGAGCCACACGTCCGCGGCCTCGGTGTAGGGGCTGAGGCACGTGCCGACGTACCACGCAAAGCCGAGCTGCTCCCAGCCGATCGCGAGGCCGTCCATCAGGGCGAGCACGTACTCAAACTCCCTGTGCGTGCCGAGCTCGTTGTAGCGGAGGGTCAGCCGGTCGTCCTCGAGCTTGTAGCCGTACGGGTTGTCTATCCTGACCACGAGCGGGAGCTCCGCGAGCTCGGAGGGGTACGCCCCGCCCGCGTTTTCGCGCAGATATTCCCGCACGAAAGCGAGCCCCGCCTCCGTCCTGTATACGAGGCCGGGCAGCTCCGACTCGTCCTCGAGGCCCTTCAGGCGCAGCATGTCGAGGTAGACGTGGAGCTCGAAGCCGTCGCCGTAGACCTCCAGCACGCGCGCGGACTTTATCTCGTCCGGGAACGCGAGCGCGGAATAGTCGGACACGCCCGTCACGCGGAGCGTCTGCGTCTTGGCGTCGTATTCGACGGTCGGCTCCGGGGAAGGCTCGGGAGTCGGTTCGGGGGTCGGCTCGGGGGTCGGCTCTGCGGACGGCGTTATTTCGGCGGGGGCGGGCTCCGGGGCGGAGCCGCATCCGGCAAAAACGCACGCAAATATACAAATGACAAGCAATAACGCGATCAGCCGTTTCAAGGCGTTCATCCTTTCATGCCCCGGCATTACGGAGCGTTTTTACTATGCCATGAAGGGGGGATGGTTGTCAAGCGGCGGGGCGAGGGCGTCGCTCCGATGCCCCTCATCAGTCACGGCTTCGCCGCGACAGCTTCCCCCCGGCGGGGGGAAGCCTTTGGGGAGCGTATCAAAGCCTTCCCCCCGAAGGGGGAAGCCTTTGAAATGGGCGCAAAAAACGGGGGAGCCGGTGCCCCCCCGCTTTTCGTTATTGACTTACGCGCCGAAGGGCTTGAGCTGGTCGAGGGTGCTCGGGTCCTCCTTGGCCTTCTTCGCGGCCTCGGTGTAGAGGCCCTTGTCGAACTCGCGGACGAGCTCGGCGTAGGCGGGATCGACGCGGTCGTTGCGCGGCAGGGGCACGTTCTGGTCGATGAGGATGTTCTGCACCTTGCGGATATCGACGGCGTGCGTTCCGACTCCGTCCGCGACGGCGACGGCCGCGGCGACGCCGGCGGCCTGACCCGTTCCGACGCACTGCGGGATGAGGTTAATCCAGTCTATCGCGAGGCCGTCGGCGGAGACGTGGCGGCCCGGAGCCAGCAGGTTATCCACCTTCTGCGGCAGGATGGCGCGGTACGGGATCTCGACGGGGCCGCAGTCGTTGAGGCGGCAGATCGTGGAGTGCCATGCGATGACGTCGTCGTGCTCTATGCCGAGCGCCCAGTCCTTCGCGGTCATGACGTACTCGCCCCTGAGGCGGCGGCTGCAGCGGACGCCCGTCTGCGGCGCGATGGAGAGCAGGTACATGTCCTTGTACGCGCCGGGGAGCGCCTCCTTGCAGTACTCGATGACGGCGCGGATGCCCTTGCGGGTGTTGAGCTCGGTCGCGGTCAGGTCCTTGATGGTCGAGCAGTTGACGTTGACGTGGCGGTTGAAGACGAGGCAGTTGCCGTGCGGCTCGGTCCAGAACGGGGCGGAGCCGGCGACGCCGGAGCGGGCCGAGACCTCCTTGCAAAGCTCGCGCCAGAGCTCGGGATGGTCGCGCTTCCAGTCGATGAGATACTGGGTGTTGACGCCGCCGACGCGCCAGGCGAGCGTCGTATTGTGCGAGCGGGTGCCGGCGCCGGAGAGGTCCTCGTAGGGGGCGCCGGACTGGCGGTAGAGGTCGCCGTCGCCGGTCGCGTCGATGACGACCTTGGCGAGGACGGCCTTGCGGCCCTCCTTGGATTCGAAGTAGACGCCCTTGCAGACGTCGCCGTCCATGATGGGCTTCGTGCCCCAGCTGTGGTAGAGGATCTGGATGCGGTCGTTGAGCTCGAGGAGCATGAGGTCGAGCTCGATCTCGAGCTGCGGGCCGTCGTAGTAGACCGTCCTGATGAGGCTGTGCGGCTCGCTCACGCTCGTTATGTCGGACATGTTGGAATAGGTATAGGCGAGCATCGGATTGACCTTGCCGATGTCCTTCATGCTCGGGCCGTAGGTCGAGCCGGGGGCGGCCTTCTCCATGCGCTCGAACCACTCCTCCTGAAGGCCGCGCACGAAGGGCAGGGTCTTCCAGCTGAGCTTCGGGACCATGAGCACGTAGTCGCCGGTGACGTCGCCGCCGGAGTAGCCGTAGCGCTCCATGAGTATGACCTTCTTGCAGCCCGCGCGCGCGGCGGCGACGGCGGCGCTGTGGCCTGCCGCGCCGGCTCCGACGACGAGCACGTCGCACTCTGCGTAGACTTCTATGTCGACGGCGGGTTCTCTTATCGTTTTCATGTTTCAGACTCCTTTTCGAAAGCATTTAACTTTTTTCTTGATTTTATCACCCGCGCCCCGCGCTGTCAATAAAGGGGCCGGATGAGGTGCAAAACGCTCCGCTCCATTCGTCCCGCGTCGGCGGCAGAAAAAACACAAACGTAGGGGAGGGGCTTGCCCCTCCCGAGAATCCGCCCAAGAGACGACGGGAGGGGCAAGCCCCTCCCCTACGCGCTCTCCGACGGTGCGGTGCGACGACCCCTCAGATCGTCGTCGCAAGCTCCGCATCGCTCGCGGCGTCTTGCGGAGCCGCTTGCTCGCTCCGCTGCTCCTCCTCTCCAAACCGGACCCGCTTCGCTGGGCTCCGGTTTGGAAAAAAGAGGAATGATATGTTTCGCACCGCGACAGCTCCCCTTCCGCAGGGGGAGCCTGCGGGGATTTTTGATTGCAAGATCCTCCCGCGCGGTGTAATATGGGAAAAAACGCGGGAGGAGGCGAGCGATGAAGCCGGGAAAATGGTACCTTAAGGGCCTGCGCGACGGGATACCCATCATGCTGGGGTATTTCGCCGTCGCGCTCGCGCTCGGCATAAACGCGCGCGGCGCGGGGCTGACCGCCCTGCAGGCGACTGTCGCGAGCCTTCTCAACAACGCCTCCGCCGGCGAGTACGTCGGCTTTACGCTCGTCGCCGCCGGCGCGAGCTACGTCGAGATGCTCGTCATGGAGGCCGTCGCCAACGCGCGCTATCTCCTGATGAGCACGGCCCTCAGCCAGCGCCTCTCGGCCTCCGTGCCTCTCGTTCAGCGGCTGCTGCTCGGCTTCGTCGTGACCGACGAGATATTCGGCGCGTCCGTCTCCGTCGAGGGGAGCGTCTCCCCGTACTACCCCTACGGGCTCTTCACCGTCGCGACGGTCGGCTGGGCCGCGGGGACGTGCGTCGGCGTCCTGCTGGGCAGCGTCCTGCCCCCGCGCGTCGTGAGCGCGCTGAGCGTCGCGCTCTTCGGCATGTTCATCGCCATCTTCATCCCGCCCGCGAGGAAGGACAAGGTCGTCGCCGTCCTCGTCGTGCTGAGCTTCATATTGAGCTTCGTATTCTCGCGCGTCGGGCCGCTGAGCGCCATCCCCGAGGGCATACGCACCATAATCCTGACCGTCGCGCTCTCGCTCGGCGCGGCCCTGCTCTTCCCGAGGAAGGAGGCGGCGGACGGTGAGGCATAACGTCTGGATATACATCGCGATCATGGCCGTCACGACCTACGCCATCCGCGTCCTGCCGCTGACGCTCATAAGAAAGCCCATAAAGAGCACGCTCATCCGCTCTTTTCTCTATTACGTGCCCTACGTGACGCTCGCCGTCATGACCTTCCCCGCCATACTCGACGCCACGCAGAGCGTCTGGGCGGCGGCCGCGGCGCTCGCCGTCGGCATAGTGCTGGCCTGGTGCGGCGGAGGGCTCTTCCTCGTCTCCGTCGTCTGCTGCGTCGTCGTCTTCCTCGCGGAGCTCCTGCTTGTATAGCGGCAACAGACCGAAATGAATTGCGCCCGCAGGCGCGCAGTCTGCGTTCCGCGCCGACGAATACGGAAAGCCCCCCTTTGCGAAAGGGGGGATATGGGGGGATCGGACCCGAACCCTTCCTTGTTCTTTCGTATTTGCGGTGCCTGCGGCGCATTGGACCCGATCCCTCAGGCGCTTCGCGCCAGCTCCCTTTCGCAAAGGGAGCCTATGGGACATCGTGCGCGCCGCCCTTCCTCGTCCTTCGTCCCGTTCGCGTCCCGAAATGACCGCCGTACTCGCGGGGTGCGCGTAGGGCGCGATGCCTTCATCGCGCCGCACCCTCGTCCTTCGTATCCAAAGCTCCGCCCCCGGCGGCACTCGCGGGGTGCCCGTAGGGGAGGGGCTTGCCCCTCCCGCCGTCTCGGAGGCGGGTCTCGGGATGCGCTTATTTCTCCCCCACGCTTATTATTCCTGCCGCCGAAAGGCCCTTCTCGCGCAAAAAATCTTGCAATTCCGGCTCCGAGCCGATACAATCAACGTATAAACTAAAATTTGGGAGGTTGTTTCAATGCAGGAAGTATATGATTTTCTGAAAAAGTGCGGCACCTACTACATAGCCACCGTCGAGGGCGACCAGCCCCGCGTCCGCCCCTTCGGCACCGTCGACATCTTTGAGGGCAAGCTCTATATCCAGACCGGCCACGGCAAGGACGTCGACAACCAGATAAAGGCCAATCCGAAGGTCGAGATATGCGGCTTCTGCGAGGGGCAGTGGCTCCGCGTCGCGGCGACGCTCGTCGGCGACGAGCGCATCGAGGCCCAGACCCACATGCTCGACGCCTATCCCAGCCTGCAGGGCAGGTACAAGGCCGGCGACGGCGTCTGCGCCGTCTACTGGCTCAAGGACGCGACCGCGACCTTCTCCTCCTTCACCGCCCCCGCGAAGGTCGTCAAATTCTGAGTTTTTCAAAAAGCTGCGATCAAAGAGAAAGAGCCGCCTGCGAATTGCAGACGGCTCTTTTTGCGGTTGTCTTATCTTCTTATGCGAGGGTGCGGTAGAGCATGGCGGCTATCTGGCCGCGGGTGCAGGGCTCGAGCGGGAGCAGCTTGCCGTCTGCGCCCTGAACGATCTCGTTCATGACCATCCAGCAGAAGCTCTCATAGCTCCATACGGGCACGGCGTCCTTGTCCGTGAAGTCAAGCTCGAACGCCCATGCGCCCTCGAAGCCCTCGCCCTTGAGCTTGAGCGCACGGTAGAGGAACGTCACGGTCATGGCGCGCTGGACCTTGAGGTCGGGCTCGAAGGTCGTCTCGGAGGTGCCGAGGGTCACGCCATTCTCGGCGGCCCAGAGGACGGCCTTGTAATAATAGGCGTCGGGCGCGACGTCTTCAAACGGGCAGTCGGCCGAGGTCGGCTCGGGCTCGCCCATCATGCGCCAGAGGAGCGTGACGGTCTCGGCGCGGGTGCAGACGCCCTCGGGCTCGAAGGTCGTCTCGCTCGTGCCTTTGGTTATGCCGTTGTCGTAAAGGTACGCGACGGCGTCATAGAAATAGTCGTCGGGGTCAACGTCCTCGAAGGGCAGATCGCGGTAGAAGCGGAAATTGATCCATACGTCGCTGGCCGGCATGACGAAGGTATATGTGCCGTCGCCGTTGTCCGTGAAGTCAACGGACCTGCGCACATCGTCGGTGACGGTCGGGCCGTCGATGAGGTATCCCTCGTCGGGCTTGAGCGTGAAGGTTATCTCGTCGCCCTCGCCCGCGGCCTGAGCGCTGGCGGTCGCCGTGCCGTTCGTTGTCTCCTTGGGCAGCTTTACCCAGTAGCCTTCGACGAAAGGCTCGGGCTCGGCCGGCTCTATGTAGCCCAGGATGACGACGTAGTCGGCGATATTGTCTTCGGCGTCGTATACGTAGCAACCGTCATAGGTGCCGCCCTCGGGCTCGACGAGTTCCGCGTCGGTGATAGTGATACCCTCACAGGCGTAGAACGCATAGGAATAGTCGACGCCGTCCGCCGTCACCGTGACGTCGGATGCTCTGATCGATATGGCGTAGTCGTCGGAGTAGATGCCGTAGGCGTCATCGGTGCAGGTGGCGTCGACGACGACCCTGCAGTTGTCTATCTCTATATCTCCGTAACAACTATATAATCCGTAAGAGCAGCACTCGCCGTATGTAGTGACGTCTACGAGTTCGCAGTCTGTCAGTTTTATGCCGTAGTAGCCGTAAATGCCGCCGTAGACGTCGTCGGTGCAGGTGGCGTCGACGACGACCCTGCAGTTGTCTATCTCTATATCTCCGCTAGAACTATATAATCCGTAAGAGCAGCACTCGCCGTATGTAGTGACGTCTACGAGTTCGCAGTCTGTCAGTTTTATGCCGTATTTGCCGTATATGCCGCCATAGACGTCGTCGCCGCAGAGCGCCTCGATCTCGATGACGGAACCGCTTATATCCACCGAGCCATAGCCGGTGTATATGCCGTAGACGTCGTAGTCTGAATACGCGTTCACGGTCAGGACGGAATCCCTGACGGTGACGACGCTCAGGTCGCCGTCGTCCTCGCCGTCATAGGCGTATACGGCGTAGCCGTAGCCGTAATTCTCACCGCAGTCGGCGGTAACGGTGAAGTCCGGGCAGCCGTCTATCAAGACCTTGCCGTAATAGGGATAGATCCCGTAGGCGTACTCTCCCTCCGCGCTTATGGAAACGTCGGGGCATCCGTCGAAGGACGCATCGCCCTCATAGACATATATCGCGAAGGCTTCGTCATCTGCACCCGCCGACGCGTCGAACAGGGAGTCCGTCACGTCGATGTTTCCGTACGCGTAAACGGCCTTCGCGTCGCCATAGCCGCAGAAGGCGCCGGCGGAGACTTCGGCCTCGGTCACGGTCAGGTCGCCGTAATCAGCGCACAGAGCGAGGGCGAATTCGCCGCATTCATTGTCGTCCGCCGTCACGGTGACGATGGCGCCGTTGTCGATCCTGATCCCGGCAAAAGCAAGGATGCCGTAGGCATACTCATAAGAGGAACCGGATGGGATGACGGAAGACGCGTTGAGCTTTCCGGGTCCGCTGATCGTCAGGTCGGTGCGGGAGTGATAGTCGTCGTTGCCGTCTTCCTTTCCTGCGCCGATGACTCCCGGATATATTGCGCTTTCGTCATATGCAAAGCCACCGGCAAAGCAGTTGAGCTCGGAACCCTGAGAGAGCGCTATCTGGAGCTCAAGACCGGAGATCGCCGAATAGCCGTCGTCGGCCGTAAAGGAGTTGACACCCTCGGAGACGACTGTCA
Source organism: Oscillospiraceae bacterium (assembly GCA_016287555.1). GTDB lineage: Bacteria > Bacillota > Clostridia > Oscillospirales > Oscillospiraceae > RGIG7949. The sequence goes on along the minus strand of JAEFAK010000003.1, from coordinate 6,286 downwards.
GCTTGTCTTCCGACGTGCGGCGCACTGCTCCCGCATAGTCCGACGGCATCGCCGACGGTTCCGGAGGAGCTATGGTCGCATCCTTGGCATAGAGCGTGTTCTGGTCCGCGTTGTACCTCAGCCAGCCGCCGGATGCGACGGTGACGCCGGGCAGCCCGGACAGATCGGCCGCGTTTTCCGACGTTACCGCAACGCCGTTGACGAGCAGACCGTAGTCCTCGACGGCCAGCGCTGCGACCGGCAGGAGCGATACCACCATCAGGAGCGCGATGAGCAGGCTCAGGAGCTTCTTTGATGTTCGTTTCATGCGTTGATCAATCCCTTTCTTTCAAAATAGTAACTTCTTAATTGTAAATCCGAGGTAAAATTTGTATATCCGAGTAAAAATATACCATAAAGTTCCGTTTATTACAATAGATATTTCAATCAAAAGCGAAAGGAGCCGGAGCCTGCCTTTCCCGTGCCGGGAGCCCGGCGGCGAAAGCTCCTTCAATCGAAAAACTCGGAGATGCGCGCAGTGCGATGAAGTTGTCGCACCCTGCGCACTTCGCGCGAATGCGAAGCGGTCAGCCCATCCCCGATATGTGCCGACAAAAAACCGCGGCAGCCTCATCGAGAAGCTGCCGCGGTATCTTTATGCATTTTTCGCCTTTACGGCTCCGGGGTGGTCTCCGGGGTGGTCTCGGGCGTCGGCTCAGGAGTAGTTTCCGGCGTGGGCTCCGGCGTGGTCTCGGGGGTCGGAGTCGGATCCGGAGTCGTCTCGGGGGTCGGAGTTGGCTCGGGAGACGTTTCCGGAGTCGGGGTGACCTCCGGGGTCGGCTCGGGCGTCGTTTCAGGAGTCGGGGTCGGCTCCGGCGTGACGTAGTCTATCTTCTTGAGCTGCTCCGGCGTCAGATAGAGGGGGAGGTCGGCGTAGGCGCAGAGATAGACGTTGTTGTGCGGGCTGTAGATGCTGTTGTCGACCCACGTGCGGGAGATGACGTTGCCGTCGGCGTCGTATTTGACCTTATACGTGTCGCATATCATGCCCTTGCTGCCGCTGGTCTTGAGGACGGGCGCGGAGCCGGGAGCCATGGAGTCGTCGGCCTTGTAGTCGTTTTTCGGGTCGATCCATTCCTTGACGGCGTACTGCATGTCGATATGGTCGTAGGAGTAGTCGGTGCGCGTGCCCCATATCTCGCAGAATATCGTCTGTCCCTCGCGCCAGGTGTGCAGCTTGAGGGGGTACTCGGTGCTGTTTCTGAACTTGAAGTCGGGGGAGGGCCAGCTTACCGTCGCGTCCATGCCGTAGGGGACGTAGCTGGAAATGTAGAGGTGGCAGGTCCTGTAGACGATATCGAGGTCGGCGTAGAGGCAGGCGTAGTATATCGTCGAGGACATCTGGCAGACGCCGCCGCCGACCTGCGGGACGGATTCGCCGTTGACGTAGGCTATCGCTTCGCCGTAGCCCTTCTCGCGCGTGCGCTGTCCGACGGCGCCGTTGAAGCTGAAAACCTCGCCCGGCATGAGGACAAGCCCGTCTATCTCGGCCGCCGCGAGCTCGACGTTCTTCGAGCGGACGGCGATGTTGGTCATGACGGTGCTCTTGCCGGCGAGCAGATCGCGGAAGAGCGTCGCCTCGAGTGCCTCGGTCGTGACCTCGGGCTCGACGCGGTAGAGGTTGATGTAGACCTTGTCGCCCGTCTTCGCCTCGGCGAGCAGCGTCTCGGCGCGTTCACGGTCGAATACGACGCCGTCCTCGCTGGGGATGACGCTGAAGTTCTCGTCGAATTCCGCGTTGACCGGATCGCGGTGGACCATCTCCCAGATATCGTCGAGGTCGATCTCCTTGGGATCGCTCGTCTCCGGCAGGTATTCGACGGTCTCCGTGCCGCTTGCGAGCGCCTCGGCGACGAGGCCGTAGACCTTGTCCGTATCGACGAGGATGCCGCTCGCGCCCTTGATTATCGTGACGCGCGTATCCTCGACGACGAGGGAATTCTGCATCAGCTCGGTATTTATGCTGCGGGCGACAGCGTCGACCTTGGCGCGCACGGCGGCCTCGTCGATATCCTTCGTCACGTAGGAATCGACCTCGGTCCCGCGCAGCAGGCAGGTCAGGTAGTTTATCGTGTCGGATATGAAGCCCTCGCCGCGCCCGTACTCATAGACGCGCTCGGCGGCGCTGAGCGGCGTGTCGACCAGACCCGCCTCCTCGGCGGTGACGACCAGCTCGTCGGGCACGCCCGCGAAGCGGACGGTCACAGTGCGGCCCGCGTAGGGGTTGCCGCCGGCCTCTTCGAGCTTTGCAGCCGCCTCCTCGACGGTGAGCCCGCCGAGGTCGACGCCTCCCGCGGAGACGTTCGGGTATATCTTCCCGCTGGAGGCGGCGCTGCGCCCGGCGAGGACGAAGCCCGTCACGCAGGCAAGCAGTATGACCAGGACCGCGACGAGGAATACCGTCCCGCCCTTGCCGCCCTTTTTCGCCGGCGCCGCTTTTTTCGGAGCGGACTTTTTCGGCGCGGAGGTCTTCGGAGCGGAGGCCCTGCTCCTCTCGGGCGCGGCCTTCTGCCCGCCGGAGCGGGAGGAGCTTCCGGAGCCGCCGGAGCGGCCTCTTGTCGATTTCGAGCTTACTATTTTCATGCTGCACCGCCTAAGAAAACTAAGTATAAAGTATCACGGAAAGGGCCATGTTAGACCCGTTAATTCAAAACAGCGTTGAGAAATAATCCTTCTCGCGCCACGGCGTTCCGATATGGAACTTGCATTCGGTCTGCGCGTCGAGCAGCTCCCCTATGAGCCTGTTGGAGAGCAGAAATCCCGGCGGAGTGAAGCTCCAGCGCCCGTCGCGGAAGCGGGCCAGCCCGCGCACGGAGTAGTCCTTTAAAAGCTCCTCCAGCGGGCCGAAGCCGCCGCGGTATATCGCCGCGTACTCCTCCTCGCTTATCCCGTGCGTCGTGCGCAGGCCGAGCATGAGGTACTCGCTGGCGCGCTCGTACTGGTCGACCGTCTCGACCGGGCCGCAGAGTGGCTCGCCGGAGTTTACGCGCCTTATGTATTCCTCGACGTCCTCGACGCAGGTGTAGCGCCGGTCGCCTATGTTCGAGGCGGCGGAGGCGCCGAGGCCGAGATAGTCGCCGAGCTGCCAGTATTTGAGGTTGTGCTTCGAGGCCTTGCCCGGGCGACAGAAATTCGAGATCTCATACTGCACGTAGTCGTGCGCCGCGAGCGTGTCGACGGCGTAGAGATACATGTCCGCCTGCAGGTCGTCGTCGGGTATCATGGGGGAGTCGCGGTATTCCCAGAGCGGCGTCCCCGGCTCTATCTTGAGCCCGTAGCAGGAGATGTGGTCGGGCTCGAGCTCGATGACGCGCGTCAGGGTGTCGACCCAGTCGTCGCGCGTCTGCGCTGGGAGCCCGTATATGAGGTCGAGGCTGACGTTGTCGAAGCCGGCCCTGCGCGCGTCGGAAACGGCGCGGACGACGTCCTCGAACTTGTGCCTGCGGCCTATGAACTTGAGTATGGCGTCGTTGGCCGACTGCGCGCCTATGCTTATGCGGTTGAAGCCGGCCGCGCGCAGCTTTTTGAGGTTTTTGAGCTCCGTGCTGTCGGGATTGGCTTCCAGCGTGACCTCCGCCGTCTTGAGAACGCGGAACTTCCGCTTCATCTCCTCGAAGATGCGGATGAGGCTCTTCGTGCCGAACCAGCTCGGTGTCCCGCCGCCGAAATAGACCGTGTCGCAGACGCTCTGGGCGATGCCTCCCGCGGCCTCGCGGATATGCTTGAGCAAGGCATCCCTGTATGCGGGAATGAGGTCGCGGCGGTTCGCCGTCGAGCAGAAATCGCAGTATTTGCAGCGCGACGCACAGAATGGGATATGTACGTATACGCCTACCGTATTCAAAGCGCCGCGCCTCCTTTTCCAGTATCAGCAACTTACTCTTCACAATACATCAAACGTTGCATTATGTCAATCACAAAACGCTCCGGACGATCAGAGGAGGACATGCCGTCAGTACAGATTTGACGCAGGGAGCGGGACGGGAGTTCCCGATCACGGGCAGACGGGGCCGGAACTGCGGGTCCGCCGGAGCCGGGTATTGTCCCTGCGGAATAAAAAAGGCAATTCAGCGCACCCGTTATTGAATTATACCCTATTGAAAGTATATACTGTATACATACATAAGACAGGAAACGGCCGGTATTTACGGGCTGTTCCGGGAGGTCAGAAAGATGATATTCGAAAACATACCCGAAATAAGATACGCGGGCCCCGCCTCGAAGGAGCCCTTCGCCTTCAAGTTCTACGATCCCGATCGCGTCGTCCTCGGAAAGCCGATGCGCGAGCATCTGCCCTTCGCCATGGCGTGGTGGCACAACCTCGGCGCCGCGGGGACGGACATGTTCGGCTCGTCCACGGCGGACAAGAGCTTCGGCGCCGAGCCCGGCACGATGGAGCACGCGCGCGCGAAGGTCGACGCGGGCTTTGAGTTCATGCGCAGGCTCGGCATCAGATATTTCTGCTTCCATGACGCGGACCTCGCCCCCCAGGCGGACGACCTCGCCGAGACCGAGCGCAGGCTCGACGAGATAGCCGACTATATATGCGAAAAGATGAAGGGGACGGACATCAAGGCCCTCTGGGGCACGGCCAACCTCTTCGGCGACCCGCGCTACGCAAACGGAGCCGGCAGCTCCAACAGCGCGGACGTCTTCTGCTTCGCCGCGGCGCAGGTCAAAAAGGCACTCGACCTGACGGTCCGCTTCGGCGGGCGCGGCTACGTCTTCTGGGGCGGCCGCGAGGGCTATGAGACGCTGCTGAATACGGACGTCGGCCTCGAGCAGGAGAATATCGCCGCGCTCATGCGCATGGCGGTCGAGTACGGCCGCAGCATAGGCTTTAAGGGCGACTTCTACATCGAGCCCAAGCCCAAGGAGCCGATGAAGCATCAGTACGATTTCGACGCCGCGACGGCGATAGGCTTCCTGCGCCGCTTCGGGCTGGATAAGGACTTCAAGCTCAATATCGAGGCCAACCACGCGACCCTCGCGGGCCATACCTTCCAGCACGAGCTTCGCATCGCGCGCGAGAGCGGCATGCTCGGCAGCATAGACGCCAATCAGGGCGACACGCTCCTCGGCTGGGATACGGACGAGTTCCCCTTCGACGTATACGATACGACGATGTGCATGTACGAGGTCATAAAGGCCGGCGGCCTCACGGGCGGGTTCAATTTCGATGCGAAGAACCGCCGCCCGAGCAATACGCCGGAGGATATGTTCCTCGGCTATATCCTCGGCATGGATTCCTTTGCGCTCGGCCTTCTGAAGGCCGCCGCCCTCATCGAGGACGGCAGGCTGGACGGATTCATCGCCTCCCGCTACGCGAGCTGGGGCGAGGGCATAGGGAAGAAGATACGCGAGGGGAAGGTGACGCTGCCCGAGCTCGCGGACTATGCCAGAAGGCTCGGAAAGCCCGCCGCGCCCGGCTCGGGCAGGCAGGAGCAGCTCGAGAGCATTCTCAATTCCATCCTCTTCGGAGCATAACGGAGGGATAACATGGCTTACTTTCTCGGAATAGACCTCGGCACCTCCGGGGTCAAGGCCGCGCTCTTTGACGAGACGGGCGCGCTGCGCGCCTCGGCGAGCGCGGATTATCCGCTCGACCGCCCGCGCGACGGCTGGGCCGAGCAGGACCCGAACGTCTGGTGGAGCTCGACGGTCGAGGCCGTCTCCCGCGTGACGGCGGGCGGTGAGAAGATAGAGTCCGTCGGCCTCTCCGGGCAGATGCACGGCCTCGTCATGCTGGGCGGCGACGGCGAGGTCATACGCCCCGCCATACTCTGGTGCGACGGCCGCACCGGCCCGCAGTGCGCGGAGTTTACCCGCCGCGTCGGCCGCGAGAGGCTCATCGAGCTCAGCGGCAACCCGGCCCTCGCCGGCTTCACGGCGGGGAAGCTGCTCTGGATAGCGGAGCACGAGCCGGAGAGCATGGCCCGCTGCCGCGCGATACTGCTCCCCAAGGACTATATAAGATTCATGCTGACGGGCGTTCTCGCGACCGACGCGGGCGACGCCTCCGGCACGAACCTGCTGGATATAAGGACGCGCCGCTGGAGCGGCGAGCTCGTCGAGGCCGCCGGAGTCGATCCGGCCCTGCTTCCGCCCGTGCTGGAAAGCTGCGCTCCCGCGGGCAGGATAACGCCCCGCGCCGCGCTCCTCACCGGTCTGCGCGAGGGGACACCCGTCGCGGCGGGCTCGGGAGACAATGCCTGCGCCGCCGCGGGGACGGGCGTAGTCCGCGAGG